>JANQGN010000624.1 GCA_028277295.1 Rhodospira sp. | reverse complement strand
TGCGATGCCTGGAACGCCGTCGTCGACGAAACCAATCGCCTTCAAACCCTGTGCCTGCAACCTTGGATCAAAAGGGTCATTTCATAGGCCGGCCGGTATGACACCCACCCGGTGACACTCAAATGGTGACACTCACCTGGTGACACTCACCTGGTGACACTGGGGACACTGGTGACACCGTTGATCGGGAAGGAAAAACCTGTCACCCGTGTCACCCGTGTCACGGGGCGCCGCCAAGGGTGGCGCGCGCGCGGGGCGCGGCCTGGCGGCGGCCGAAACTTTCTGGACGGGCTTTTGTGGTGCGAACACGGTGCTGCGACGAGTCTTGCTCATGGCAGCTTGGTGTTACGGCTTCTTCTTCTTGTCGGCAAAAAGCGGACCGTCGGTTGTCTCGTCCGGATAGCAAATCGGCAGTTTTTCACCGTTCTTACATGGAAACATCATGCTTAAATGCAGCAAATCGTCATGGTCATAGGTATGAAGGACATTGCAATCCCATCGCAGGGCAGATGCCAGATGTATGGCATCCTGCCATTTCTTGAGACCCTTTGTATTGCGCCATAACTCACGTGCACGATCTGCGATATCCACGGCGAGAGGGATTGGCTTGACGAAGGGTTGCTTGAAAAGGTTCTGAATCGTCTTAAGGTGTTCATCACTCATGGGTTTCGATGCGGCGTCCTCATCTTTGAGCCGCCGCGTTTCGACCATCGAGAGGGTCGATGTCCACAGCTCGTGGTGACCATTTCGAGCATTCGTATATATAATCTCAAGCTCACGTTTTTTGTCGACGTCCCCATTCAAGAAACCAAGCCATGCGCAACTGTCCCAATAAATCCGAAAGACGTTAGCCAATCTCGCCCCCTCTTAACAGGCGGAGATGCTCGTTGACAGAGCGCCCTTGTAATATGTCAATGTCTCGTACATCAGAAAGGCTGACATCCGTCCAAGGCATGGTCTCGGCTTCTTCAGCATCAATTCTTTTGAGGATGCTATCCGGGTCGTAGTGCAATGCCCCGGTGACGAGCAAGCGCTGTCCCTCCCACGCATCTCCCCAGTTGTGCGCGGGGCCAAGCGTCTCGGCCAGGGCCCGCGTCAACACACAGGTGACCTTCTCCCGCGAGAGCCGCTCCGTCACCGCGAGCGCGGGCTTGCCGTTCCACCGTGTAATGCCATGGACTTCGACTTCCAATGCGCCGAACTCGGTGCGACTGTGGTCGACGGTGGCGGCCTTCAGATCGAGCGCGAGACGCTCCAGGGTGACAAGAGCCGCCGTCGCCTTGGCGGGCACAATGTTAAACGGCTCTTCATCCTCAATACTGATCTCCGTGCGCCCCACACCCGCCGTGTTGCGATCCAGGGCGTTCTTGAGAGGTCGCATGGCCTCGTAAATCAGTCCTTCGGGCTTGCGCCCGTCCAGCAGGGCTTTGACTGTATCGGAAAACCCAGACACAACGCGGCGCGCCTCCTGGCTGATGGAGGCGTCGGACTCAATGGGAAACGCCTCCACGGTGACCGTAAACGGAGGAGAACTGGTATGAGCCTCGGTTAGGCGCCAAACAATCTGGCGTCTTCCCCCCGTCCCCTCCTCGACCTTTTCCAGGGCGTCAATCACATCCAGAACCTGATGCATCGCATCAGACACGGATAGATAGTCCGCGTTGAGCGCGGATGGATGGATGGTGATGGATAGCGACTTGCTCATGTCCAGGTTACCGTCGCTTGGGCCACGTCAGGATCATCGCCGATCACCCTCTTGTCTCTCTCGACCCAGTCATGGACCGTGGCGCGGTCCGTGTCATCGCCGAGAGGCGCGAGACCGCCGTTCCGCACCGGGCGCCTCATGCCTAAATCCTTGATTCCTATTTCAGAATCAGGATATCAAGCCGTCATCGATCTGGCAAGTTCATCCTCGGCAGGTCCAGGGCAATCGGGTGACCGCGCTTCGGTCTCCATCGTCATCGCGAGGCGCGAAGCGCCGACGCGATCCAGGGCGAACACCGGTGTCCTCCGCTCCTGGATGGCCACGCCCCCCGGATCGTATCCCGTCTGACGACGCGGGCTCGCCATGACGATTTACGGGCCGAGACGGAAACCGCGAGCCATTCGATGGAGATCCTTCGGTCGCTCCGCTTCCTCAGGAAGAGGTTGTTTTAAATGGACAATCCTCATCCTGAGCGTCCGCGGGACGCGAAGGATCTTCAACGGAGACGAGCACCTTAGAGCAAATCCCGAGCGATCTGAATCAGATCGCGACGACGATTTGCTTAAAAAAACAAAACGTTAAAGCATCTTGCGTGATTCGGAAATCGCGCAAGATGCTTTAACGGACCTGTCATCCGAGTGCGGAGCCCTGCCGCCCCACCCCCCTCACGGCAGCCAGGCGGGCGCCCGGGTGGGGGGATCGTCCTCCTCGCGCCGGTACCGCCAGGCGCGGGCGCGGCCCAGGCGCTTCTGGTAGCGTTTCCAGCCGCGCGCGGTGAGGTAGCCGCCGACGCGCTTCTGGTCGCGGTCGGTCCAGCGGCCGGGCTCGATGCCCAGGGCGTGTTCAAGGATCTCGCCCACCGACACGTCGGTCAGGGGCGCCGGTCGGGCCACCGGGTGTGACCAGGTCTGCTGGCCCACCGTGACGGTCTCGGTGGTGTGGGTCAGCCAGCGGTCGATGGTATCGTCCCAGGCGTCGGTGACGCGCTTGGCCTCCTGGGCGCTGGCGGCCTCGGCGATCAGGTCCCGATCCTCCAGCCACCAGGGCGCCCCGGCGGCGAAGCGGGCAACGGCCTCGGCCCACAGTTGATCCCGGGCGGCGGCCAGGCCCTCCAGGTCGATGGGGCCGGTCACCCCGGCCTTGACGGGCCAGAAGCGGCGGCCGCCGGTCTCGTCCTTCAGCCAGGTCTCGGTGTTGACGGTGCCGCACAGCACCGACTGGCGCGCCACCTCGACGGTGTGGCGGCCGTAGGGCGGGCGGTAGCGGTCGGTGCCGCGGGTCAGGAACGCCTTGATGCGGCCGGTCTCGGCCTTGGACAGGGCGTCCAGTTCGGCCAGTTCCACGATCCATGCGCCCTGAAGTTGCATCGCGGCGTCTTTGCTGCCCACCTCGGCCAGCTCGTCGGTGAACCAGGCGGCCCCGCACAGGGTCTTGAAGGCGGTGGACTTCTTCAGGCCCTGCGGCCCCTCAAGCACGAGCATATGGTCGGCCTTGCAGCCGGGGCGATAGATGCGGGCCACGGCCGAGATCATCCAGCAGGCCCCGACGGCGCGGGTCAGGGGGGTGTCCTCGGCGCCCCCATGGGTCGACAGCCAGGTGTCCAGGCGCGGCACCCCGTCCCAGGCCAGCCCGTCCAGATAGTCGCGCACCGGATGGATGGGCCGGCCCCGGGCCTGGGCGGCCACGGCCCGGGCGGTGACCATGGGGGTGACGTTGATGTCGCGGCGTTGCAGCCAGACGGCCAGGTGCACGTCGTCGGCGTCGGCCCAGGGGCGGGGATGCGTCTCGTCGGGCGTCGACCAGGGCAAGGGCCGCTGGACCGCGATGGTCCCGGCGAAGGCATCGAAGGCCAGGACGCCCGCGAAGGCGGGGTCATGCTCCAGGGCGACCATGACGTTGGCCTCGTTGCGCTCGGGCTGGCCGGTGGCGTCCAGGCGCAGCCGCGGCGCCCAGGGGCGGGCGCCCGGACCGGCAAGACGCGGGGCGGCGGCCTCGCCGGCGGCCGTGACCCGCCGCCGCATGACCTGAAGCTGCCTACGCAAGCCACCCATGGCCAGGCCGGTGGTCCGCTTGAGCGCCGCCAGGATCGCGTCCTCGTCCAGGGTCTCCAGGCGCGCCCGCGCCAGGCGGCCGATCAGGGCGATGGCCCCGGCGCTGTCGCCCCGGCCCAGGGCCTCGGCCTCGGTCCTCAGGGCGGGGCCGTCGTCGCGCCCCCCGACCGGCGCGGTGGCGGGGGTCGGCGCCGGTTGGGGGAGCGCCGGTGGGGGGAGCGGCGGTGGGGGGAGCGGCGGCGGGTAGTCGGCGGCCGTCGCCCCCCGGCGCAGGTCGTCGTTGACATCGTCGCCATGCAGCGGCGAGACGATGGCGGGGGCGAGGCCGGCCTCCCGCAGGCGCGCGGCCAGGGCGGCCGCCGCCCCCTGCCCGGCCGCGCCCGCGTCGGCGAAGATGGTGACGCGGCGCGCGCCGTCCGGCCACTGGAAGGCGCGCACCCCCTCGGCCGACAGACCGGCCCAGGTGGGCACGCCGAACAGCCGATGGGCGGCGAGCGCGCTCTCGATGCCCTCGGCGACGCCCAGGTGACCATCCCCGGGCACCGGAAACAGGCGCACGTGCCCACCCCTGGCCGGCCCCAGCATCTTCTTGCCCGGGGGCGCCTTGCCGGTCCCGTCCCGCGTCAGGAAGGTGCGGTGGATGCCGCCGGTGGGCTGGCCGGCGCCGTCGCGGATCACCGCCACCAGGCCCGGCCAGCCGGCGCCGCTGGCATGATCGGTCAGGTCGGGCGCGAACAGCAGATCGGGCGATCCCGGGTCCGTCAGGCCGCGCCCGCGCAAATAGGTCTCGGCCAGGGTGCCGGCCAGCGGCTGGCAGGCGGCCAGCACCCGGCGCGCCGCCGCCGCCCGACCCCCCGCCGGGCCCGCCGCCTCGCGCCGCGCCGCCGGGGGCGTGTCGACGGCCAGGCCGGCGATGCGCGCCGCCTCGGCGTACAGATCGCCATTGCACAGGCCGGTGGCCCAGCCGATCAGCGCGATCGGGTCGGCGCGGTCATCGGTGGCCCAGTCGCGGCCATGGCCGGCCCAGCGGCCGGTGAGCCGCACCTCCGCCGAGCCCTGGCCGCGCGGCGGGTCCCCCCCCAGGTTGGCCATGCGCCAGGCGCGCCGGTCCGGCGTCAACCGGCCAGCCGGGAACAGCCGGGGCACCCAGTCGCGCGCCGAGGCTTGCAGCCGCGCCTTGACGTCGCGCAGGTCCAGGCGCGGCGGCAAGGGCGGTGCCGTGTCGTTGAGGTCGATGGTCATGGCGCGGGTCTCGACGGGCGCGGGACACGGCGCCATGCGGGGGGGCGGCTGACTTGACGGCGCCGCTTTTTGTAGTTACAAAAAAACCGATGGACACCTGGGACGAGGCCAAGCGCGCCAGGACGCTCGCCGAACGGGGGCTGGATTTCGCCGACGCGAAAACGGTGGTTCAGGGGGTCCATGATCCCGCGATGGATGACCGCATCGCCTACGGTGAGCGGCGATACATCACGGCGGGCTGGCTGCATGGCCGGTTCGGGGGTGTTGTCTGGACACCGCGCGATGGCGGGCGCCGCATCATTTCCATGAGGGTTGGCCATGACAAAGAGCGACGACGACACAAAGCCCTCGGACGCCAAACCCTGGAGTGATCCCGACGACGCGCCCGACCTCACCGATGCCTGGTTTGACGGGGCGGTCCGCTTCGAGGGCGGCGAGCCGGTCGAGGAGGGTGTCGCCCGTGTCGAGGCCAAGGCCCGGGGGGGGCGACCCAGGGCGCCATACCCCAAGAAGGCCGTGACCCTGCGCCTGGACCCCGACGTTCTGGCGCACTTCCGCGCCCAGGGACCGGGCTGGCAGACGCGCATCAACGCCGCCTTGCGCGACGCGGCGGGGTTGGGATCGCGGGACGCCCCGTCCAGCCGGGACGGATGACGCGGCGCGCGGGGCATGGCGGCGCCCCCCTCGGGGTCTGTCCGGAAAGCCCTGGCGAACACCACGTACGGCATGTTTCTCGGGGGTCGATACACAGCATATTGCAACATGCGAGACTTTCCGGACGGGCTCTCAGAACGGGATATCGTCATTCAGGGCCTGGCGCTGAATGGACTCCTGAAAGCCTGTGACGCAGGCCTCGATGACGCGGTCAATCTCCTCGGCGGAGCGGTCGTGAAAGGGCGCCATCAGCCCCAGCTCGATCAGGGTCTCGGCGAAGGGACGGCGGGCGTCCTTGATGGCCTGCCGTTCCATGGGGGTTTTGTCGATCACGGGACGCCCTCCTTTCCACGCCTGTCATCATGCGGCGACGCCGACGCGATCCAGGACACCCCGCGCCGCTCACCCGAGCCAGGGGCCCATCCCGGCCGGACCGCCCGCGCATGGCCCCAGGTCGGCCCGGCGCAGGATGGCGGCCGCGATCGCCGCGCTGGCCATGGCCTCCAGCTCGCGCGGGGTGAGCGCCCCCACGGGCCGCTCCAGGCCGCCGCGCGCCGCCAGCCAGGCGCCAATCGCCTGACCGGCGGCCCGGGTGATGGCCGCCTGCCGGTCGTCGTCCGTCAGGATGGCCATGGGATCACAGCCAGCTCGGCTTGAGACCCCCCCCCTGGGCGGCGCCCGGCGGGGCCGAGGCCCACCCGGCTGGCCCGGTGGTGGCGGCGGTGGCGGCGGCGGTGGCGGTGGCACGCGGCGGCCGGGGCCGGGCGTCCACGGGACGCGGCGGCACGGCCTCGCCCCGGACCAGCGCGTCGTACTCGGGATCGCCGGGCACCACCACGTTGGCCAGCTTGTTCTGATCCCGGTAGGCGGGGGAGGAGGCCGGCTCGACCATGATCCGCGCGTGGAAGGTGAGGCCCTCCAGGGCCGTCAGGCTGGGCAGGGTGCGGGCCTGGCGGGCCTGGGGGCTCCTGTCTTTTGGGTGGATGCCAGCGGCACTTTCGACCATGGCACGGATCAGGGCCTTGGTGATGGTCCAGCCGATCGACTGGCCGCTGGCGTCGCGCTTGCCGCCGGCCACGGTCAGCAGCTGCCAGACCTTGCGCCGGTCGAAGCGCCCGCCGACCACCGTGAACGCGCAGTCCAGCAGGGTCACGTCGCTGCTCTGCGACGCCTTCAGCAGGCCCTTGTCCTCGGCGGCGGGACCGTCGACACCGCCGGGACGCAGGGCCAGGCGTAAGGTACAAAATGTACCGTCCGGGATCAAATCGCCGACCGGAGCCATCTGCGGACCGGCGTCGTTCAGATCAAGCATGGCGGATGTTCCCAAATGGAGGATGGGCCAGAACGGGCGGCGAGCGGGGCCGGCATCAGCGGTACCGGCGACATCGGGACATCGGGACATCGGGACATCGGGACATCGGCGGCGCGGACGCCGCCGGGAGGGGCGGCGCGGACGCCACCGGACGGGCGGCGCCGGCGATCGGGCCAGCGCCGGACCGGAGACGGGGCGTGGGCCGCGGGATCGGGCGTGGCGCCGGCGTACCGGTACAAAAAGTACCGAAAAGACGGCCATCCCGACGCGGCGCGCGCCCCGGGCAGGATCCAGCACGGCGGCGCGGGCGGTGCCAGGCGCCAGGGGGAGCCCGCCCGCCCTCACGGAACGGGCGGCCCGCGCCACCGGTCTGGAGAGCGGGCGGATCACCGGCGGGCCTCCACGCCACCGGGGGGCAGGTCGAAGAAATCCTCGGGTCGCAGATCAATCCCGCGCTTGCGCGCCTCGGACAACAGCGGCCGGTGATGGCGGGCCGGGATGACCCCACCGGTGCCCCCCCGCGCCTTCGCATAGGTCCAGCGATACACCCGGGAGACCGACGCCCCCGTCATCTGCGCGACGGCATGCGGCCCGCCACATTTGTTGATGATGCGCTGTGCGATGTTTGGTGACTGTGCCATGCGCTGGTTATTGCGCAAAACGCAATGCGACGTCAACGCGAAAAACGCAATGGCCCAGCCTTGCGCTTTTAGCAACACTGATCGCCATGAACACTGTGGAATGGATCAGGCGCGGCCTGGCGCGAACCGGAAAGACGCAACGGGGCCTGGCGGATGCGCTGGGCATCGATCCGGCCGGCGTGAACCGTCTGCTGAAAGGACAACGCCAACTCTACGCGCACGAACTGTCAAAGATCGCCGATTACCTGGAAGACGACATTCCCGAGATCACCTTCTCCATCTCGGCGGCCGAAGCAAACGAACGGGATGCATCGGAACACCAAGACCTCATCCAGGAAATCGACGTGCGCGGCGGCATGGGCCTCGGCGGCGAGGCCATGGTGCAGATCGGCCCGTCCGGACAATGGTCAACAGACGTCGTCTACGCGGAATGGCTGATCCCGTCCGAATATCTTTGGAGTGAACTGCACGCGCGCCCCCAGCATGTCAAGATCATCCCCGTGATCGGCGACAGCATGTCCCCCACCCTGCTCAGCGATGACCGCGTGATGATCAATACCGAGGACCGCAACCCCTCGCCCGCCGGGGTCTTCGCCCTCTGGGACGGCCTGGGCGTCGTCGTCAAGCGCCTGGAGCACATCCCCAACAGCGACCCCATCACCCTGCGGATCAGCTCGGACAATCCCTACCATTCCGCCTATGAGCGAACCCTCGACGAAATCCGCATCATCGGCCGCGTGATCTGGTTCGCCCGCCGGCTCTGATTCGCCAGGCGGGGAGACGGGCGGGTGGGGGCGCACCGTGCGCTCGACCGCCACGACGGGGCGTAGGGTGTAGGGCGCGTAGGGTGCGCCCGACCGCCGCTACAGTGGCGGGCAGCGCACCACCTCCCCGGCGGGATGGTGCGCTGCGCCTGACGGCGCGAGCGCACCCTACAAGCTACAAGCTGACGGAAAGGGCGTAGGGTGCGCTCGACCGCCGC
>JANQGN010000604.1 GCA_028277295.1 Rhodospira sp. | reverse complement strand
TCCCCCCGCGCCCAGTCGGCGGGCGTGCCGCCTTCGGAGCGCTTGGGGCGGTCCGGGCGGCGGCCCCAGCGCAGCTCCTTGACGATGCCGTGGAGCGTGCGGATCTCTTGCTGGGTCAGTTCGGCGCGTGTGAACAGGCTGCGGATATTGCGCACCATGCCGGGGCGCTTGGCCGCGTTGCGCAAGAAGCCGCAGCCGTCCAGCTCCGATTCCAGGTGGCGGAAGAAGGTCAGCAGCATGGCCCGGTTGGCCATCTCGGCGCCGTTGGTCAGCAGTTCCACCGGCGGTTGCTCCACCCCCGCCTGGAACCACTCGTATCCCACCAACAGCACCGCCTGGGCCAGGTTGAGCGAGCGGTGGGCCGGATTCAGCGGCACCTCGACGATGGCGTCCGCCAGCGCCACGTCGTCGTTCTCCAGGCCGGTGCGCTCCGGCCCGAACAGCACCGCCGTTGCCTGGCCCGTCGCGGACGCGGCACGCATCACCCCGGCGGCGTGGCGCGGGGTCATCAGGGGCTTGATCAACTCGCGGCGGCGCGCCGTGGTGGCCAGCACCCGGTGACGATCGGCGACGGCGGCCTCGGTGCTGTCGTAGCAGCGGGCGTGCCGCAACACGATCTCGGCGCCCGAGGCGGCGGCGATGGCCTTTTCCGACAGCCAGTCCTCGCGCGGGGCCACCAGGCGCATCTGGTCCAGGCCGCAGTTGAGCATGGCGCGGGCGGCCGTGCCCACGTTCTCGGCCAGTTGCGGGCGCACCAGGACGACCGCGGGCGACAGATCGGGCGCGCTCATGCGGCGGCGTCGGCCGTGGCGACGGTGTCGGCGGAGAACAGCATGTAGGTGATCGAATCGTGCAGCGCGTTATAGGACGCATCGATCACGTTGGAAGACACCCCCACGGTGGTCCAGCGCGCGCCGCTGCCGTCGGCGCTTTCGATCATCACCCGGGTGATGGCGGCCGTGGCGGCGTCGGGGGTGAGGATGCGCACCTTGTAGTCCACCAGCCGCAGGTCGGCCAGCAGCGGGTAGACCGGCACCAGCACCTTGCGCAACGCGGCGTCGAGCGCGTTGACCGGGCCGTTGCCCTCGGCCACGGTCATATGCTGTTCGCCCTGGATGACGGCCTTGATGGTCGCCTCCGACAGGGTGATCAACTCGCCCTTGGCGTTCCAGCGGCGTTCGTCGATGACGCGGAAGCTGTTGAGATGGAAGTAGTCGGGCACGCTGTCGAGCAGGCGGCGCGCCAGCAGCTCGAACGACGCCTCGGCGCCATCGTAGGCATAGCCCTTGAACTCGCGCAGCTTGACCTCTTCCACCACGCGCAGGACCTTGGGGTCGTCCGGGTCCACGTCGAGGCCAATCTCACGGAAGCGGGCCAGCACGTTGGAGCGCCCGGCCTGGTCGGACACCAGGATCTGGCGGCGGTTGCCGACGGCGGCCGGATCCACATGCTCGTAGCAGCGCGGGTCCTTTTCCACCGCCGAGACGTGCAGGCCGCCCTTGTGGGCGAAGGCCGAGTCGCCGACGTAGGGGGCGCGGCGGTCGGGGGCACGGTTGAGGCGTTCGTCCAGGCCGCGGGAGACCTCGGTCAGGCGCGCCAGGTCGTCGGCCGTGAGACCCACGTCCAGGCCCATCTTGAGGACCAGGCTGGGGATCAGCGAGACGAGGTTGGCGTTGCCGCAGCGTTCGCCCAGGCCGTTGATGGTGCCCTGCACCTGGCGGGCACCGGCGCGCACGGCGGCCAGGGAGTTGGCGACCGCGTTGTCCGTGTCGTTGTGGCAATGGATGCCCAGGCGGTCCCCGGGCACCCCGGCGGCGACGACCTCGGAGACGATGCGCTCCACGTCATGGGGCAGGGTGCCGCCGTTGGTATCGCACAGCACCGCCCAGCGGGCGCCGGCGTCCAGCGCCGCCTTGACGCAGGCGAGCGCGTAGTCCGGGTTGTCCCTGTAGCCGTCGAAGAAGTGCTCGGCGTCGTACATGGCCTCGGCCTTCTCGCGCGCCATCAGGGCGATGCTGTCGGCGATCATGCCAAGGTTTTCCTCGG
>JANQGN010000214.1 GCA_028277295.1 Rhodospira sp. | reverse complement strand
AGATCCTTCGCACCTTTCAGGCGCTCAGGATGAGGTTACTATATTTAAGATAGCCTCATCCCGAGCGAGCCCCCGCGTCCATCCTTCAGATGGACGCGGTTCCACACTCTACGGCGACGCGGAGCGTCGCCTGGGCGAGCCGAGGGACCTCCATCGTCTCGTGCAGCCCTGTCCGTTAACCTGGGCTCGGCGCCCTGGTGATCATCCCGCATGCCATTTTGTTCCGTCCGGAATCGAGGTAGGGTTGCAGACGGTAATCGCCTTTCCGGGTGGAGATTGTGATGCGATCCCGAAACCGACTGTTGCGCCGTGCTCTCTTGATCCTGGCGTTGATCGCGGCGAGCCCGGTCCCGGCGCTTGCCGACGCGGCGGAGGATTGGTCTCGGTTGACGCGGGACATGTGGACCGCTTCCCAGGAGGCACGTGAAGAAGACAGCGTCGCCCTTGCGGAACAGGCACTGACCCTGGCCCGTAAGGCGTTTGGCCCGCGCCATCGCGCCACTCTCACCAGCATGAACAACTTGGCCATGCGATTCTTAAGTCTGGGTCGCTATGATGAGGCTGAGCCCTTGTTGACGAACGCGCTGTCCTTGGCCCAGGACATCCTTGGTGACGACCATGAAGATACCCTTCATACACACAACTTTCTTGCCTTGCTGTACCAGTACCAAAGTCGGTTTGCTGACGCTGAAAAGCTGCACCGGAAAATCCTGGCCCTGCGCCGGGAAACCTTTGGCCCCCGCCACCCCACGACCCTGCAAAGCATGAATAACCTCGCCATGCTTTACGAAAGCCAGGGTCGTTTCAGCGAGGCGGAGACCCTGTACGAGGAGGCCCTCCCACTGATTCGTGATGTTATCGGCGAAAGCGCGCCGGAAACACTCACCACCATGAATAATCTGGCCGTTCTATATAAAAGTCAGGGCCGCCTCGCCGAGGCCGAATCCCTCTTCCGGGAAACCCTGGACGAGCGCCGGAAAGTCCTCGATCCCCGTGACCCCGACATCATGCAAAGCATGAACAACTTGGCCGCGCTGTATCTGCTTCAAGGTCGCCACGCCGAGGCTGAACCCCTCGCCCAGGAAGCCCTGGACCTCCGCCGAGACGTCCTTGGCCCCTTCCATCCCGACACCTTGCAAAGCATCCACAACCTGGCCGGACTTTACGAGAACTTGGGTCGCCACGCGGAGGCCGAAGCCCGATACCAGGAAGCCCTGGACCTGGGGCGGAGGGTTTTCGGGCGAAACCATCGCTGGACTCTCACCAGCATGAATAACCTCGCCCATCTGTACGCGGTTCAAGGCCGCCACGCGGACGCCGAAGTCCTATACCAGGATACCCTGGATCTTCGTCGGAACGCCCTTGGCCCGGATCATCCCGACACTTTGACCAGTATAAACAACCTTGCCGTGCTGTACGACAAGCAGGACCGCCGCGAGATGGCCGAGGTCCTCTATCAAGATATGCTTCCTTTGTTTCAGAAAGCCTTTGGTCCTCGACATCCGACCACGATTATTGTTTCCCTGAACGCGGCGACGAACCACATAGCCCAGAATCACATCCAGGACGCCCTGGCTATCCTGCGAAATCTGGAACCGGTGGTGCTGGGCTGGATGGGGCAGGAACTGTATGACAGTGCCGCCGAATCCAACAAACGCCTGCTGGTCGCCAGGCAAGCTACCTATCAAGATGTGATCCTGTCTCTGGCCGCCGCTAGACATGAGAAAGAAGCACAGAGCCTTGCCGGGACCGTCATCCTGCGCTGGAAGAACATGCAGGCCGAGGAGGGCGCCTACTTGGCGCGTCTGGCCCGGCTCAGCGAAAGTCCCACCGTGCAGCGCCTGGCTGAGGATCTGGAACGGCGCAGGGCCGCTTTGCCTCCCTTGGCGCGACATGGTTCTCCAGATGTTTACACTCAGGCGCTACGTCACCTGGAAGATGCGGAGCAGGCCCTGGTTCAGGAAAGTCAAACCTATAAGGATCAATTAAAAGTCCGCGACACCAACCTCGAAGACATCCAGGCGACATTGACCACTGAGAACGCAGTGTTGCTGGACTTCCGCCGTTATCATCGGGAAGATTTCTTAACAGGTGGCACTGTTGAGGACCGATGGGGTGCCTTGTTGCTCAACGGGTCCAATCCGCCGGTGTTCAAGGACCTGGGTCCAGCTGCCAAAGTGGACGCGCGGGTGAAGGCACTCTTGACAAATATGGATGGTGCCGAGGACGCGGCCAGAGCCTTGTATCAAACGCTGATCCAGCCTTTTGAGGATGAGTTTCACGCCGGCAATCGTATTTATGTCGCGCCGGATGGAACCCTCACTCTTTTGCCGTTCACTCGTCTGGTGAACGGAAATGGCCAGACTCTGGGGTCAACACACACACTGCGCATGATCCTGACCGGGCGCGACCTTATTCGTTCTTCGTTTGAGAATCGCACCGAAGGATTGCTGGCCTTGGGTGGTATCGATTTCAACGTCACCGCCGGAGAGTCGACCGAAGTCTTACGGACCCGGACACCCGATACCCCTGGTGCTGCGGAGTTGGAGTCCGGAAGAATAACAACCCTGGCTGCTGAAGTCAGAGCTGCCCATGATGGTGAGTTTGCAGTTTTACAACATAGTGGTCTTGAGGTCGATAAGATAGCCGCCTTGTATCGTGTCTTGCGACCTGGGCAGCCCGTGACGGTTTGGAAAAATACAGACGCATCGGAATATAGACTCAAGAATTATGTGCCGCCACCTCGTGTCCTTCATCTGGCTACACATGGTTTCTATTTGCCGGAGTTGCCCCAGGATCGCCTTCTTGTCATGTCCGGGGTGTCTTTATCTGGTGCCAACCGTGGCCTGAAGGGGGAAACGACGAACGGCGAGGATGGTATTCTGTACGCTATCGAGGCCCAGACCTTGAACCTGGAAGGCACGGACTTGGTTGTTCTGTCCGCCTGCAAAACGGCGCAAGGCGCGATCGACCAGGCGGAAGGGGTTTACGGACTGGTGCGAGCTCTACGCATCGCTGGCGCGCGGCAGGTGCTGGTAACCCTTTGGCCCATTAAGGACCGATCCGCTCAGGACTTCATGTCCTATTTCTACAAGGTCTTGCTCTCCGATCCCGCGGAACACGCGGATGCTGCCCTGGCCCTCGAGACAACCCGTCGCGAGGCCATGGACCGAGGTTGGACGCCGAAACACTGGGCGCCGTATGTCCTGTTTGGAGGGTAATCCATGTTACCAAGACCATGTGTGGCATGCGTCCTATTTTCCATCATGTGGGGAGGACATGCGAGCGCTCAAGACGTCAGTCTCGACGCGGAAGAGTGTGTGTGTTTGCGTCATGCGACCGAGGCCGTCCTAAGAAATTGCCAGCTTGTCAGGCCTGCCGGAGATGACGTCGATACGGCGATTTGCACCGGTACGGATGAAACGGTCACGACGCAGAGGGTTGAAGACAGGTGGACGACATTGGCCGCCAACCATATCGACTGCCGCCCCTGCACTGGGCTGAATGGTCTTCACAACGACGGCAATGCTCGCGGCCACGACGAGGACAAGAATGAAGGCCATAATAAACAAGGCGACGTCGCGCCGGACATGAACGCCAAAGGTGGGACACGCCGCCATGGTCGATGATTCCACTCTCGACAGCGCCTCCTCTCGAACCGAACCAGAGGCCGGCCCTGGAGAGGAGTCTGATCGTGTCGTACAGCAGACCCTCGACAACGTGACCCCTCAAGACTGGGGCGCCCTGATCGCCGTTCTGGGCGGCGCGGCCCTTGTGTGGCTGTACTTCACTGGCTGGGCCTTTGCCTATGCCTATTTTGATCTCTTTCACTTGCCGCTTCTGCTGGCCGACGTGCCGCGCGATCACATCATGGCCTACGGCTTCTGGGTGTTGAGGGGGAGCGTCTGGGTGATCGTCGCGGTGATAGCCCTGGCGGGGCTCATTGTGCTGCGCCGCCTGCCCGCTCTCTGGTCGCGGATGCCAAAGGACGTGCGGCCCGCCTGGATCATGGCCTTGATGGCCGCGGTTATCGGCCTGTTTCCACTCGGGTACTATCAGGCTTTCGCAGTGGCCATCCACCGCGTGACGACCGAACGGGCGGAGGGGTTCCGATCGTTTCCCCGGGTGATCCTGGAGGTGGCGAACGGGGAGACCACGCCTGACATGAAAAATGGCTGCTATCGCCTGCTCCTGCACACCGGCACGGTGGTGGCCTTGATCCGGCCGTTACGGGACGTTCCGCAAGCGGACTTGCCGACGATCGTATTGCCCGCGGACTCCGTGCAATGGATGAAGATCAAGCCCAGTTACACAAGCTGCGAGTAAGACCACCCAAAGGGCGCCCTGCCCCGCGATGCGGCACCGATCCTGAGGATTGGGCGCCCGAGGGGCGTTCGGGGCGGCGCGGAAGCGTCCTCAACCGCGCATTGACCCATGCTTTGCCGGCCGCTTCTAGAGCAGATCCCGAGCGATCTGGCACAGATCGCCCTGGAAGATCTTTTGGGGACGATTTGCTTGAGAAACAAATACTTAGAGCATGCTGGGCGAGTTCTGAATCGCGCAACATGCTCTAAACTCCGTGATCCGGTGGTTGCGCCTGGGGTGCGGCGCACGTATCGTCTCATGTCAGCCGGCCTTGATCCCGATGCATGAGGATCAAGGCTATACGTCGCGTCGGCGAACAGACGAAAAGATCTGCCTTCATTGTCGACCGGTATCACGCCTCCCCTTGTCCATGGCCGAATCAGTGCCCCAGTCCACCGCCCTCACCGATGCCGAACGCCGCGACCGGCTGCGCCTGATCCGCAGCGAGAACGTGGGGCCGGTCACCTTCCACCGACTGCTACGCCAGTATGGCACCGCCGCCGCCGCCCTGGAGGCCGTGCCCGAACTGGCCCGGCGTGGCGGCCGCAAGAAGACACTGCGCGTCTGTTCCCGCGCCGCCGCCGACCGCGAGCTGGCGGCGCTCAAGCGGGCCGGCGTCCAGGTGATCGCCCATGGCGAGGCCGGCTACCCCCGCGCCCTGGCGCCTCTGGAGGACAGCCCGCCGTTCTTGTTCACGCGCGGCCACGCATCCCTTCTGGCGCGCCGCGCGATCGCCATCGTGGGGGCCCGCAACGCCTCGCTGAACGGGCGCAAGATGGCCCATCGCCTGGCCCAGGACCTGGCCCGCGCCGACCTGTTGGTGGTCTCCGGCCTGGCCCGGGGCATCGACACCGCGGCTCACGAGGGTGCCCTGGAGCACGGTACGGTGGCTGTGTTGGCCGGCGGCGTGGATGTGATCTATCCGCCAGAGAACGCGGGCCTCTACGACGCGATGGTTGCCCAGGGGGTGGTGCTGTCGGAGATGCCCTTGGGCGAGACGCCCCAGGGCCGCCACTTCCCGCGCCGCAACCGCATCATCTCGGGGCTGGCCGTGGGTGTCGTGGTGGTGGAGGGGGCGACCCGCTCCGGCTCGCTGATCACCGCCCGGCTGGCCGGCGACCAGGGTCGCGAGGTGTTCGCGGTGCCCGGCTCGCCGCTCGATTCGCGGGCCGCCGGCCCGAATCGTCTTTTGCGCGAGGGGGCGGTGCTGGTGGAAACGGCCGATGATGTCTTGCGGGTGCTCGACGACCTGCTGCGCGCGCCGCTCGCCGAACCGGAAACCGGCCCCTTCCGGGCCGAGCCGGCCATTCCGCCGTCGGACTCCGAGCTTGTCCAGGCGCGGGCCCTGGTGATCCAGGCCCTGGGTCCCAGTCCGGTGACGGTTGACGAAATCATTCGCGGGTGCCAATTGTCCGTGACCGTCGTGGCGACCGTTCTGCTGGAGTTGGACCTGGCCGGCCGCCTGGAACGCCTTTCCGGCGGGCGGGTGGCCTTGCTGGCGGAGTCCTGAGCGGGCGGGCGGTCCCCCACCGGCCGGTCCAGGGCGCCCTGGGCGTCATGGGGCGGGGACGGGGACGCCGGGCTGGGCATGCCAGGCCCGGCACGCCTGAAGGGAAAAGGGGCTCTCTCACGCCATGCGGGTTGTTGTCGTCGAATCCCCGGCCAAGGCCAAGACCATCAACAAATACCTGGGACAGGACTTCATGGTCCTGGCGTCCTTCGGCCATGTGCGCGACCTGGTGGCCAAGGACGGCGCCGTGGATCCGGAGCAGGACTTCGCCATGCGCTGGGAGGTGGACGCCCGCTCCGAGAAGCACATGAAGGCCATCGCCGAGGCGGTGCGCAAGGCCGATGCCCTCTATCTGGCCACCGACCCGGATCGCGAGGGCGAGGCGATCTCCTGGCACGTGCGCGATGTGCTGGCCGCCCGCAAGGTGCTGGGCGAGACGCCGGTGCATCGGGTCACCTTCAACGCTATCACCCGCGCGGCCGTGGGCGCGGCCATGGCGGCGCCGCGCGAGCTGGACCGCGAGTTGATCGAGGCCTACCTGGCCCGCCGCGCGCTGGATTACCTGGTCGGGTTTACCCTGTCGCCGGTGTTGTGGCGCAAGCTGCCGGGCAGCCGCTCGGCCGGGCGTGTGCAGTCGGTGGCCCTGCGCCTGATCTGCGACCGAGAGGCGGAGATCGAGCGCTTCACGGAACGGGAGTACTGGACTCTCAAGGCGCTGATGGCCAACACGGGCGGGCAGACCTTCACCGCCCGCCTCACCCATCTCCAGGGCCGGAAGCTGGACAAGTTCGGTCTGCCCGACGAAGCGGCCGCCCGCGCGGCAGAGGCGGTCGTGCGCGCCGCCACCTTCTCGGTGGGCAAGGTGGAGCGCAAGACCACCAAGCGCCATCCCGCGCCGCCCTTCACCACCTCGACCCTGCAACAGGAAGCCTCGCGCAAGCTCTACTTCTCGGCCAGTCGCACCATGAGCGTGGCCCAGAAGCTCTACGAGGGCGTCGCCCTGGGCGGCGAGACCGTGGGCCTGATCACTTACATGCGGACCGACGGCGTGCAGATGGCCCCGGAGGCCGTCGCCGCCACCCGCGACGCCATCGGCCGCGATTTCGGTGGCCGCTACCTGCCGGACACGCCGCGCGTCTACAAGACCAAGGCCAAGAACGCCCAGGAGGCGCATGAGGCCATCCGTCCGACCGACCCGGGCCGCACCCCGGCCATGGTGGCGCCCTATGTGACCAAGGAGCAACTGGCGCTCTACGACCTGGTCTGGAAGCGCACCGTCGCCAGCCAGATGGCCAGCGCCGAGCTGGATCAGGTGGCGGTGGATCTGACGGCGGCCGACGGCGGCGCGGTGCTGCGGGCCACGGGCTCGGTGATCACCTTCGACGGCTTCCTGAAGGTCTACTTCGAGGATCGCGACGACGCCGCCGACGGCGACGACGACACCAACCGCCTGCTGCCGCCGCTGGCCGAGGGCGACGCCGTGGACCGGCGCGATGTGAGCGTGGAGCAGCACTTCACCCAGCCACCGCCGCGCTACACCGAGGCCAGCCTGGTCAAGAAGATGGAGGAACTGGGCATTGGCCGTCCCTCCACCTACGCCAGCATTCTCTCGGTCCTGCAAACCCGCAACTATGTGCGCCTGGACAGCCGCCGCTTCGTGCCCGAGGATCGGGGGCGCATCGTCACGGCCTTCCTGGAGAGCTTCTTCGCCCGTTACGTGGAGTATTCCTTCACGGCCGACCTGGAGAACAAGCTCGACGAGATCTCGGCGGGCCAGCGTGGCTACCTGGCGGTGCTGCGCGAGTTCTGGGACGACTTCAAGGCGGCCGTGGACCAGATCCAGGGCCTGCGGGTCTCCGACGTGCTGGACGCCCTGGATGCCGAGCTTGGCCCGCACCTGTTCCCGGCCAGTGACGAGGAGGGCGCCGTCGACCCGCGCGCCTGCCCCAAGTGCGGCGAGGGCCGGCTGGGCCTGCGCCTGGGCAAGTTCGGCGCCTTCATTGGCTGTTCCCATTATCCGGAGTGCCGGTTTACCCGGCCGTTGATTCAGACTGGCGACGACGACGGCGGCGCCGAGGACCTGTCCGCCGGGCCGCGCCCGCTGGGTACCGATCCGGATAGCGGCAAGCCGGTGACCCTGCGCAAGGGGCCCTATGGCCTGTACGTGCAGTTGGGCGAACAGGAGCAGATCGGCGAGACCAAGACCGGCAAGCCGAAGATGGGACCGAAGCCGCCGCGCGCGTCGCTGCCCCAGGGGCTGGACGCGGACCGGGTCGACCTGGCGGTGGCTCTCGGGCTGCTGGCCCTGCCGCGCGACGTCGGCGCCCATCCCGAAAGCGGCCAGATGATCCAGGCCGGGCTGGGCCGCTTCGGCCCCTATCTGAAGCACGGCGACGCCTACAAATCCCTGCCCAAGGACGATGACCCGCTGTTGGTGCTGACCATCGGCCTGAACCGGGCGGTGGACCTGCTGGCCCAGCAAGGCGGCGGGCGCACCCGCATGGCCTCGCGCTCCCTGGGCGATCACCCCACCGATGGCAAGCCCGTGATGCTCAAGGACGGCCGCTTCGGCCCCTATGTGGAGCATGGCAAGGCCCGCGCCACCGTGCCCAAGGCCGACCGCGAAAACCTGGACGGCCTGACCCTGGAGCGGGCCATGGAGTTGATCCGCCTCAAGGCCGAGAAGGACGCCGCGAAAGCGGCTGGAGGGGCCGGCGAGGCGACCGCCGACGCCAAGCCGCCCAAGAAAACCACGACGAAAAAGGCGGGTGCGGCCTCGGCTGGGACCGCGAAGAAGACCGGCGCCACCAAGACAAAACCCCCAGCGAAGACGACCACGCCTCGCAAGGCCAGCGCGAAAAAGGCGAGTGAGAATAAGGCTGGCGCGAACAAGTCCGGCGCGAAAACCTGACGTAGAGAGAGCCCCGCGCGGTTCGGACCGGTCGCGACGACGATTTGCTAAAATATCAGAATGTTGGTGCATGGTGGGTGAGTCCAAGAGCACGCACCGTGCCCTATTAGGCGAAGTCACGCTCCGGTGTGACGGCGATCGCCGTCACACCTTTCCGTCCGCACCACCGGACGTTTTTCTTCCCCGGTCTTGCGAGGCGCTTGAGCGCCCGTCCGGAGCGTCTCGATAACGGCAACATATTGTGTAGCCGTGCCCGACTTGCATTCCTTATGGGGTGTTTTGCAAGTCTTTCCAGACAGACACTCAGCGCCGAAGCAGTCCAGGGCACCGTGTGGTGACCTCTGCCCTGGGTTGCACTGTCCGCCCCGTCGGTTTCAATTGGCGAAACGTGCGGGGCGGGCTCGCCATGACGTGGTTCAGTGCTGGTGCGGCTGTACCCCCTTGATCCATAGACGAAAGAAAGTGCGCCTCGCGTAGGCGCGGGGGCGACC
>JANQGN010000522.1 GCA_028277295.1 Rhodospira sp. | reverse complement strand
ATACAACTCCACAAAAAACGCCCCCAGCTCCGACAACAATCGCAACAACAGTTTTATATTCTCGTTCTTCTGACAACGCCTCTAATTTCGCTTCCGCCAACTCGCCTTTCAAGCGATCCCCTGCTATGGTCCGCCCCATTGCAACGTCCGCTCGAAGCATGTGAATTTCCGCGCTTTCTCTATGCGTCTCCCATGGCCAAAGAGATAACCCCGCAACGACCCCCGCTCCCGCAAACAACCAGCCCACAACAAGGATCCACTTCATTACCCGCCTCCCTTCATCGTGAAGGCGGGTATGATCGCGCAACCGGGGCGCGGGTGTCCAGACCGCGTGCCCTACTCGACGATGCCCCTAGGTCCTCGCATACCCCAGGCTCATCCGCTCGATGATGGCGAGCAACCTCTCTTCACGCGCTTCCATGCGGGCGATCCGGCTGTTCAGCGCCGCGACCTGGGGATCGTCGCGACGCCGCGCGTTCATCCGGGCGGCAAACAGTCGCCCGGACGTCACGTGCGGCCGTGCCGAATCGCGCCATCACGGAACGTCCAGCCCACATGAAGCAGGCCCTCGCGTTGCCTTGGGCCGCAGGTGCGACAGCAGCGGACGAGTTCGGCCTCATCCGAGGACAGCGGACCAAGATCCTCGTCCGGGTCAGGCTGACGCGCGCCTGCACCTCGGTCCAGCGCCCCAGGGTGCAGTCCGTTACCCGCGCGGTGGGATCCACGGTCGGCCGCTCCGACAGGGTCCCCGTCACGCGGCCCTACCCTTCAGAAGCTGCCTCCGCCTCCGGGGTCGTCGCCCCATAGGCCGTGTCCGGCGTCCCGCCGCCCAAGGAAGAATGCGGCCGGCGGCTGTTGTAGAAGTCCAGATACTGGCTGATCGAGGCCCGGGCCTCGGTCACGCTGTCGTAAGCCTTCAGGTACACCTCCTCGTACTTGATGGTCCGCCACAGGCGCTCGACCAAGACAGTGTCCCGCCAGGCGCCCTTGCCGTCCATGCTGATCTCGATCCGATGGGCCAGCAGGCACGCCGATGAACGCCCACGACGTGAACTGGCTGCCCTGGTCGGTCTTGAAAATCAACGGTTTGCCGAACCGGGCCAGGGCCTCTTCCAGGGCCTCGATGCAGACGTCCGCCGTCAGGGTGATGGACAGGCGCCAGGCCAGCACGAGACGGGTCGCCCAGTCCAGGACCACGCGGCCAGGTGGACGAAGCCCTTGGCCATGCGACCGTAGGTGATGTCCATGGCCCAGACCTCGTTGGGCCGTGTGATCGCCCGGTTCCGCAGCAGATACGGGAACACCATATGCCCCGGCGCCGGTTTCGACGTCTTGGGCCGCCGACAAAGCGCCTGGATCCCCATCCAGCGCATCAGCGTCACCACCTTGTCGCGGCCGACCGCAAAGCCCTCCGCCATCACCATGCCCCGCTGATCCTGTCGCGGCGTCGTCCAGGTCGCCGTTGCGGCCGTGCGGGGCGGGTCATCCGGTGATGGCTGTCACGGCCCCGGGCGGGGCGGGCAGCGCTGGCGCGGCGCCGGGCGCGGGCAGGTGGCGTCCCAGGAAGGCGACGATCAGGCGCCCAGCCTGGTCCATCAGACTCTCGCCTGAGTCGGCGTCCCGCCCTTCATGGGTGGCGCCCGGCAATGGGACCGACTCCACCGTTCGGCCGGCGGCAACGGCGACGCGGCGTAGCCGTTCCATGTCTTCGATGGGAACCACCGTGTCGCGCTCCCCATGCATCAGCAGCACCGGCGCATGTTGGCGGGTGACCGTCCGCAGGGGCGCGATCTTGCGAAAGCGATGGCCGATGACGCGCTCGACGTAGCGGTTGGTGGCCCAGCCCAGCGGCCGGTAGGGCACCCGCCAGGCGGACAGGGTGCGGCGCATCACCTCCTCGGGGTGGGCGAAGGCGGCCAGGCTGATCACCGCCGCCAGGTCGCGGCGCCGGCTACCGGCCAGCAGGGCGGCGCCGGCGCCCACCGAATGGCCCATGACCGCCAGCCGCGTCGGGTCGATTTCAGGACGGGTCCCCAGCCAGTCCAAGCCATGTGACAGATCCTCGGCGAAGCGCGGCAGGGACGCAAAACTGTCTCCGTCGCTGCGGCCATGACAGCGGGCGTCCAGGAGCAGCAGGCCATACCCGGCCCCCTGCAGAACATGCGCCAGCGGCAGCAGGCCGTCGGCATTGCCGCCCCAGCCGTGGATCGCCACCAGAGCCGGCGCCGGAGCACCCCGGAACCGGCTGGACGGTGGGCAGTACCAGCCGAATACCTGCTTTCCGTTTTCTGTGTAAAGGTATACCGCCTGCGCTTGTACGCCATGACGCGCAGGATCGTCGGTGCCCGCGAGGCGGGGCGCGCGGAAGGCGTGATGCAATCCCCGGTGCAGGGCGTATCCCCCGGCGGCGCCCAAGGCCAGCATGGCCATTCCCTGTGTCAGCACCATCCTCGGTCACCTCCGTTGTATCGCCCGTCCGTCCCTGGTGGGCCTGAGATGGGGACCGGGCCGGCTCCTGTCACCGAAAATCGCTTTGCCATGCTCGCGGCGGATTCCATAGTCGGGGGAGGGATACTCAAGGGTCGCGGCGTATGCCTGCCGCCGCCAACCATGATGAAACGAATGATCCTTGGAGGAGGGACCATGCCCGGCATCAAGACCATCCTGACCGTTGCCAGCGATGCGGCCAGCGCGTCGTCGCCCATCCGAACCGCCTTCCTGGTGGGACGGGCCATGGAGGCGCATGTGGATGTGGCGCACGTGCGACCCGACCCGGCGGCGGCGGTGCCGTACGTGGGGGAGGCCATGGCCGGGGCTCTCGTGGAGGAAATGATGGAGGCCGCCGAGCGCGACGGCCGGCAGCGCGCGGACGCCACCCGGGCTGTGTTCGAGGACCTGGTGGCATCCGAGGGCGTGGCGCTCCGCGACGCGCCTGGGGACGGTGATGGACTGTCGGCGGCCTGGGTGGCTCTGGATGGCGGCGAGCCGGAGGAGATCGGGGCGCGCGGCCGGGTGTGCGACCTGGTCGTGGCGGGCCGGCCACTGCCCGACCGGGACCTGCCGTCGCTGATCACCCTCAATGCCGCCCTGATGGAGGCGGGCCGTCCGGTGTTGGTCGCGCCGCCAACCGCCGTGCCGGAGGTGGGCGGCATCGTCGCTATCGCCTGGAATGGGTCGCCGGAGGCGGCGCGGGCGGTGCAGGCGGCGATCCCGTTTCTGGATCGGGCAGACAAGGTCACCATATTGGCCTCGGAGGAGGCCGATGATCTCTGTGGCGCGGATGCCCTGGCGAGGAACCTGACCTGGCATGGCGTCACCGCCGGCCTTCAGCCGGTCAAGGGCCACGGCGGCGATGAGGTGGGCCGGACGCTGCTGACCCATTGCGATCACATGGGAGCGAATCTGCTGGTGATGGGGGCCTATACCCACAGCCGCTTGCGTCAACTCATTCTGGGCGGTGTCACCCGGCATGTGCTCGACAACGCGACCCTGCCGGTGCTTCTGAGCCACTAATACGATAGTTTCGTTTTTGATTGTGCTCTGCGGTGGCAGAGAGCGGCATGTGCTTGGTGGTGTCGTCGCCAGTGTGACCACAAGTCCAGACGAAGGCCGGGGGAGATCCTTCGGTCGCTCCGCTTCCTCAGGATGAAGCCCTTAAAAAGTGAAAGTCCTCATCCTGAGCGTCCGTAGGACGCGAAGGATCTCCAACGGAAACGAGCAACCTAACGGATCTGTCATCCGGGTTCGGAGCCCTGGCAAATGGTCCCCAAGAATAAGGTCTTCCAGGGCGATCCGGTTCGGGTCGCTCGGGATGGGCTCTATCCCCGGAATCGGTTGGTGATGGGATAGCGGCGGTCACGGCCGAAGGCCCGCAGGCTGATCTTCACCCCCGGCGGTGCCTGGCGGCGTTTGTACTCCGCCACGTTCAGCAGCCGCCAGACCCGATGCACGGTCGCCGGATCGCGGCCCTCGGCGATCAAGTCCGAGACGCCCTGTTCGTTTTCGATCAGGCCATGCAGGATGCCATCCAGAACTCCATAGGGCGGCAGGCTGTCCTCGTCCTTCTGGTCCGGGCGGAGTTCGGCGGTCGGGGGCTTGGTGATGACTCTTTCCGGCATCACCGGCCCGTGCGGTCCCAGGAGTCCCTCGGGCCGGCCATGGGCGTTGCGCCAGCGGCTGACGTGAACCACGGTGGTCTTGTAGACATCCTTCAACACCGAATAGCCGCCGCACATGTCCCCGTACAAGGTTGCGTAGCCGACACTCATTTCCGACTTGTTGCCCGTGGACAGCACCATGGGCCCAAATTTGTTGGATACGGCCATGAGGGTCATCCCACGCACCCGCGACTGTATGTTTTCTTCGGTCACATCGGCGTCTCGTCCGGCGAACACGTCACCCAGCATGCCATCAAAGGCCATCATGGCCGATGTGATGGGGATGGTGTCATAGCGCACCCCGAGAAGACGGGCCACGGTCTCGGCGTCCTCGAGGCTGTCGCCAGACGTGTGGGGCGAGGGCATCATCAGGCACCAGACGCGCTCGGATCCCAGGGCGTCCACCGCAACGGCGGCCGACAAGGCGCTGTCGATGCCGCCCGAAAGCCCGAGGATCACGCCAGGAAAGCCATTCTTGGCCACATAGTCGGCCAGTCCCAGCACCATGGCGCGGTAGATGCTCTCCTCGCGACCCGGGCGTGGCGCCAGCGGGGCGTCGGCGCAGACCCACGGCCCGCCGCGCTCGCGGCTCCAGGTCGTGACGACAACGGTTTCGTTCCAGGCCGGCAGGCGTCCGGCCAGGGTGTCGTCGGCGGCCACCAGGAACGACTCCCCGTCGAACACCAGTTCATCCTGGCCACCCACCTGATTGACATAGATCAGCGGCAAGCCCGTCTCCCGCACCCGGGGCAAGGCGTTGTCGAGCCTTTGGTTATGCTTTTCCACCTCGAACGGCGATCCATTGAGCACCACCAGCACCTCGGCCCCCTGGTCCGCCAGGTGTCGGGCCACGCGCGGACCCCACATGTCCTCGCAGACCATGATGCCCAGCCGGGCACCCTTGACCGTCACGACATCCGGCAACGGCCCGCGAGAGAATACCCGCACCTCGTCGAACACCCCATAGTTGGGCAACAGATGCTTGAAGCCGACGAAATGGATCTCGCCACGGTCCAGCAGGAGAGCGGCGTTCCCCAGCTTGCGGCGGTCGTCGTCCAGGTCGGTGAACCGCCATGCCGCCCCCACCAGCAGGGCGGGGCCATCGTCGGCGGTTTCCGCCGCCAAGGCCAGCACCGCCGCCTGAATGGTGTCCAGGAAGGCGTTGCGCAACACCAGGTCCTCCGGCGGATAGCCGCAGACCGATAGTTCGGGAAACACCACCAGATCGGCGCCCTGTTCGGCCGCCTGGGCGCGGGCGGCCCGGATGCGGTCGGCGTTGCCGGCGATGTCGCCGACGGTGGGGTTGATCTGGGCCAGGGCGATGGTCAGCCGGTCCGCGTGAACG
>JANQGN010000206.1 GCA_028277295.1 Rhodospira sp. | reverse complement strand
GCCTTCTGTCAGTCGGTGCTGCGGCGCTTCCCCCTGGAGGCCGGCCTGTCACCGGGCTTCCAGGTGATGGATGACCGGACCGCGAACGAGGCCGCCGAGGCCGCCCTGCGGACGGTGCTGGATCTGGCGCGGCTGGGCGATCCGACCCGCGATTCCCTGGCCGCCGCGCTGGCCGTGGTGACCGAACGGGTCAGCGAGGATCGATTCCCCAAGCTGATGGCGGCCATGAAGGGCGCGGTGCCCCGCCTGCGCCGCCTGTTCGCGATCCGGGGTGGCCTTGAGGCGGTCCAGGCCGCGACCCGGGTGCGTCTGGGGGTGGGCGAGGGCGAGACACCCGAAAGCCTGATGGTCGCCGCGTGCGCCGATGGGGCGTTCGATGGTGCCGGCTTGCGCGCGGCGGCGGCGGTTCTGGCCGGGAAGGGTGGCAAGACCGACCAGGGACGCGCCGAGGCCCTGGCCGCGTTCCTGGCGGCGCCCGCGGCGGATCGTCCCGAAACCCTGGACGCGTACCGCACGGTCTTTTTCGACAGCAAGGGCGCGCCCCGGCCCGAGGACAAGCTCTCGGCGACCAAGGCCGTGCGCGAGGCCCATCCCGAGGTGCTGGACGCCCTGGCCGCCGAGCAGACGCGCCTGATCCGCCTGGAGGCGCGGTGCCGCGCGGCGGCGGTGGCCGTGGCCAGCGCCGCGCTGCTGACCGTCGCCGACGCCTATGTTCGTGCCCTGGAGGCGCAAAAGGCCGCGCGCGGGCTGCTGGACTTCGATGACCTGATCCACCACACCCGCGCCCTGCTGGAACGCGCCGACGGCGCCGCCTGGGTGCTCTACAAGCTGGACGGCGGCCTTGACCACCTGCTGATCGATGAGGCCCAGGACACCAGCCCCGATCAGTGGGCCGTGGCCCGGGTGCTGACCGAGGAGTTCCACGCCGGTCTGGGCCGCGCGTCGTCAACGGGGGATGCCGTCCCGCCCTGCCGTACCGTGTTCGCGGTGGGCGATCGCAAGCAGTCCATCTACAGCTTCCAGGGCGCGGATCCCGAGGGCTTCGAGGCCATGCGCGACCGGGTGGCCGCGCGGGTCCGGGCCACCGGGGCGCGCTTCGAGGACGTTGGCCTGCATGTCTCCTTCCGCTCCACGCGGGCGGTGCTGGAGGTGGTCAACCGTGTCTTCGCCCAGGGCGATGCCCGCGATGGCGTGGCGGCCGGGGGCGAGGACATCACCCACATCCCGGCGCGCGTGGGGCAGGCGGGGCGGGTGGACCTCTGGCCGCCCCTGGATCCGCCCATGATCCCGGATCCGGACCCCTGGAAGCCGCCGGTGGAGCGCCTGCGGGTGGAAAGCGCCCCCACCCGCCTGGCGCGCCTGATCGCCCGGCGCATCCAGCGCATGATCACCGAGGGCGATCGCCTGGAGGCGCGCGATCGCCCGATCCGCGCCGGTGACGTGCTGGTGCTGGTGCGACGGCGGACCGCCTTCGTGGAGGACCTGACCCGGGCTCTTAAGACCCTGGGCGTGCCCGTGGCCGGCGCCGATCGCATGGTTCTGACCGAACAGATGGCGGTCATGGACCTGATGGCCCTGGGCCATGTCTTGCTGCTGCCCCAGGACGACCTGACCTTGGCGACCGTGCTCAAGGGGCCGCTGATCGGCTTGTCCGAGGAGGACCTGTTTACCCTGGCCCATGGACGCGGCGAGCGGTCGCTGTGGTCGGTGCTGGAGGACCGGCAGGGCGCGAACGACGCGTTCGGTCGCGCCTGGCGGTGGCTGTCCGACCTGATGGCCCTGGCCGACCAGATGCCACC
>JANQGN010000300.1 GCA_028277295.1 Rhodospira sp. | reverse complement strand
CAGGGCCAGCGGCGGCTGATCGAAGTAGCTCAGGTGCGGTTCGCGGGTGCCGGCCAGGTAGTAGGACTCGCCATTGCCGAAGTCCATCAGCACCGCCAGAAGGATGCGGATGAGGGCCGTGACCAGGATCAACAGCACGGTGGCGCGGGCCGGATCCTTCAGATCGGACCATGGGCGAGACAAGGAGGCAGCGGGCATGGATGCGGTGTCCGGACACGAGAGAAGCGGGCGGGGAGGGCTTGCTAGCGCAACGCCGGGCCCGAGGCAACGCGGGGCGAGCGGCGCGGGCGGGTGTTGGCCGTCAGAGGTCGATGTATCCATAGGCGATGCCCAGAAGCGCCAGGCCCAGGACAACACGATAGATCACGAAGGGCATGAAACCAGCGCGGCGCAGCCACGCCATGAGCGCCGCCATGGCCACCAGCGCGGACACCAGCGCCAGGGCGCCGGCCACCAGGGCTTCCTGGGTGACCCGCCAGTCATCCAGGCGATAGAGGTCCATGCCGAGGAGGATGCCGGCCGCCATGATGGTCGGGATCGACATCAGCATGGAAAAGCGCGCGGCATCGGGCCGTTCGAATCCCAGGAATCGGGCGGCCGTCATGGTGATGCCGGAGCGGCTGGTGCCCGGGATCAGGGCCAGCGCCTGAGCCAGGCCCAGAACCAGGGCATCGAGAAACCGCATGTGCTCGATGCGGCGCACAGTGAGGCTGACCCGGTCGGCGATTCCCAGCAACAGACCGAACCCCAGGGTGGCCCAGGCGATGACCTCCAGGGTGCGCAGATCGGTGGCGATCAGGTCCTTGAGCATCACGCCAGCCACCACCACCGGGATGGTGGCGACGGTAAGATGCCAGATCATGCGGGCGCCGGCGTCGCTCCGCACCTTCCATAGGCGCCGAACGCCCCCGAGCATGATCGCCACGTCGCGCCAGAAGTACAGGGTCACCGCCAGCAGCGTGCCCACGTGAACCGCCACGTCCATTTTCAGGCCCTGATCGGGCCAGTCCGTGAGAATGGGCACCAGGGCCAGGTGCCCTGACGAACTGATGGGCAGGAACTCGGTGATGCCCTGGATCAGCGCCAGGAGGACGACATGCAGTGTGATCACGGCCAAACCCATGAGTTTACGATGGTTTCTTGTAGCAAATCGGCGCGCCGCTGGCATCGGCGGAAATTGGTTCTCATATGCTAACTAAAATTTGACGGCCGACCGGATGCTCCCCACCTACCTTGTCGCGAGTCGCTTAGCCTCCTGAAATAAGTGTCAGTAATGCTGACTTATATACGTTTTTTCGCTTGTGGTTGTGGTGTGTGAAGCGTAAGACACCGGTCCGGACCCCGGGCGGCCGGCGATCGAAGCCCTCTGACCCGACTGGAGGAAGCGCCATGGCGCGGAAGATGATGCAATTCACCCGTCTGCGCGGCAAAACGCCCGACAAGCGCGCCGCCGACGACCGGCGTGGTGACTTTGACGAGATTTACGCGGGCTTCGCTCCCGACCGTGCCGCCGACCAAGCCTCCCGTTGCGAGCAGTGCGGTATTCCCTTTTGCCAGGTGCACTGCCCGCTGCACAACAATATTCCCGACTGGCTGTTGCTGGCGGCCCAGGGCCGGCTTCGGGAAGCCTACGCGGTGTCCTCCAGCACCAACAACATGCCCGAGATCTGCGGACGGATCTGCCCCCAAGACCGTCTGTGCGAGGGATCCTGCGTGCTGGAGCAGTCGCGCCATGGCTCGGTCACGATCGGCGCCGTTGAGAAGTTCATCACCGACACGGCGTGGGAACAGGGATGGGTCCAGCCGGTTCGGCCGACGCGGGAACGGAGTCAGTCGGTGGGGATCATCGGCGCCGGTCCAGGCGGCATGGCCGCGGCGGAACAACTCCGCAAGCACGGCTATAAGGTGACCTTATACGACCGATACGATCGCGTCGGTGGCCTCTTGATCTATGGTATTCCTGGCTTCAAGCTGGAGAAGACGGTTGTCGAGCGGCGCGCGCGCCTGCTCGCGGAGGCCGGGGTCGAGATCCGCGTGAACTTCGAGGTGGGGCGTGACGCGTCCTTGGCCGACCTACGCGAGAGGCATGATGCGCTGCTGGTCGCCACCGGTGTCTACAAGGCGCGTGGGCTGTCGGTTCCCGGCGCGGGCCTTCCAGGGGTGCTCCCGGCGCTTACGTACCTGACGGCCGCCAACCGCTTGAACCTTGGCGATACGGTGCCTGAGTTCGACAGCGGAGAGCTGAACGCGGCCGGCAAGAACGTGGTGGTGATCGGCGGCGGTGACACGGCCATGGACTGCGTGCGTACCGCCATCCGCCAGGGCGCCACCTCGGTCAAGTGCCTGTATCGTCGCGACCAGGCCAATATGCCAGGGTCCCAACGCGAGGTGACCAACGCCAAGGAAGAGGGCGTCGAGTTCGTCTGGCTGGCGGCGCCAGAGGCCGTCTTGGACCAGGATGGCCGGGCCGCCGAGGTGCGCGCCGTGCGCATGCATCTTGGCATTGCCGACGCGGCTGGTCGCCAGACCCCGACACCGATCGAGGGCAGCCAGTTCCGCCTGCCCGCCGAGATGGTTGTCGCCGCCCTGGGATTCGAGCCCGAGGACCTGCCCACCCTGTTCGGCGAGCCGAGCCTGCCGGTGACCCGCTGGGGGACCCTGAAGGTGGATCACCGCACCCTGATGACGGAGATGGACGGGGTGTTCGCGGCGGGCGACATCGTGCGTGGCGCCTCGCTGGTGGTCTGGGCCGTGCGCGACGGCCGCGACGCCGCCGAGGGCATCCACGAGTACTTGCAGGCGCGGGCTACTGGCAAGGCGGCGCCCGCCGGCGACATGGCCCTGGCGTCCTAGCCGAGGCGGCCGCCGGGCCCGAGGACGCCGCCAAACAGAGATGACCAGTATCCCGATTTGATACGTTTCCGGCCCTCCGCTCCGCCCGTGACGCGCGGGCGGGCGCGGCCCCGACCGAGAGGAGTCCGGTCATGACCGAGATGCAAGACAAGAACGGCGCCGCCGTCGTCGCCGACTGGCGGGCCAATGCGGCGCTGTTGCAGGCCGCCCATGCCTACGATCCGGCGCAGGAGCACGATGCCTGCGGTGTTGGCCTGGTGGCGGCCATCGACGGCAAGCCCCGCCGCGAGGTGGTGGTGGCCGGCATCGAGGCCCTCAAGGTGCTGTTCCATCGCGGCGCCGTGGACGCC
>JANQGN010000273.1 GCA_028277295.1 Rhodospira sp. | reverse complement strand
GCCGCATCTGATGATCCTGGACGAGCCCACCAACCACCTGGACATCGACACCCGCGAGGCCCTGGTCGCGGCCCTGAACGCCTATGCCGGCGCGGTGGTGCTGATCACCCACGACCCGCACCTGGTGGACTTGGCCGCCGACCGCCTTTGGCTGGTCGACGGCGGCACGGTGGCGCCCTTCGAGGGCGACATGGACGACTATCGCGCGCTGCTTCTGGAACGCGCCCGCGAGGACCGGCGCGACGCGAAGGCAGCGATGGGAGTCGAGAACGGCGGGGACGGCGGGGCAACCTCCGCCCAGGCGCGCAAGGAGGAGCGCCGCGCGGCAGCCGAGCGGCGCGCCCGCACCGCGCCCCTGCGCAAGGCCATCCAGGCAGCGGAAAAGGAGCTGGACAAGCTCACCCTTGAAAAATCGCGCCTTGAGGCAGCCCTGGCCGACCCGAGGCTCTACGAGGGTCCCTCGGACCGGCTGACCAGGCTTCAGATCGACCTGGGCGAGGTGGGTAAAAGGATCGAGGCGGCCGAGGCCCGCTGGATGACGGCTCAGGAAGCACTGGAAGAGGCGGAGGCGGTCCAGGTTGACATTGGCGCAACCACGAACTCTGCGTGATACACGCTGGCTACCGTAGACCACGTGGCGCCAAGACGGACTACGCTGGATTTTCTCTAAACGGCGACAGTGGACCGCGTCGCTGCTTGATTGCTTGTGCTCCGGAGCCTGGTAGCCGTTTGGCCACACGGGTCCGCGACACATGTCACGCTTGCAGTTTGGATTTACCGGTTTATGCCCCTGGTTCCGGCGACCGCATGATGATGGTGTCCCTTGGGCGAGGACCGCGCTCCATACTGTGCCAACTTGAAACAGGGGGATAAGCCTTTTGGACTTAATAGTCGCCCATACCGCATACAAGGAGAATACCGGAGGCGAGCACGAAGTTCCTCTTGACCATTTCGTCTATCGTATCAGGGCTAAAATCTCTTGCCTTTAGATTTGATATTAAGAGGGACCCTCGCTCAGCCAAACATTCACATTCATTTCTAGTGTGTCGGCCACGGTAGTATTTTTCGCATCCGTCAACATAGGTTGATCGTGAATTGACATAATCCAGGTACAGGATAAGCCCCTGCATTAATAATGGGAGCGTCGGGTTCTCACATCCACCTAGATGTTGAAAGGTTTTCGTTCCTGCTGTCAGGGCCCCTACATTACTAAATTTTTGAGAAAGAAATTCTCCCACTTCGCCCTGAGAAAACACTGGACCTGTTAAGTCCCATATTGAAGACTGGAGAAAATCATTTAGGGTTGAACGTTGTGACTCCGTTAGATTCACACTACACTCATCCTCAATAAACGCGCGAGCAAATCCACTAGAAAACACCAGTTGCAAGGAATTCATATTCTCGATACAACCGTATTTTAGGCCGCTTAAAATCTCCCCAAAATAGTAATCAGGATAATCGTTAGGATAATTTCCTGGACATCGCTGTTGTGCTTGCAATGAGCCCACGAGTACAAATGGCGAAGCAGCAAAATAAATAGCAATACATACAAAACGTAACAACATTGAGTTAAGCTCCTCTACTTGAAGAACCAAAATCCATTATTGGTCACTAGGCTAATATTAACGGCCCAAACACCCCAGTTCCCGCGTTTCGAGGCCGGCGCTCTACAACAGTCACCACTATTAGGCATTATAGAAGCATTGAACCAACCTAACAATGGTCACGTCCCGGTCTGCCTTGCGTGTTCGCGCCCCGTGACCTGTCATGGGGAGCATGCTAAAGGGACTCATACGCCGATCGTGCCACCGGAGACCCTTGCCCATGCCGCGCCGCCGCTCATCCCTGGTCCCGCCCGCGTCCCTGGCGGCCCTTGCCGTCCTGGCCCTGGCCGCCTGTTCCTCGGACGACATCGTCGACGCCGATGGCCAGCGCCTGACCCGGCTGGAGCACATGCAGCTCTACTGCCAGACCAGGCCCTGTGACTGTGTGGATGCCGAGGCCGGCCTGTTCCTGGCGCGTGACCCGGTCGAGCCCACCTGGCGGGTCACGGGCGAGCCCGAGTGCCCCACCGGGTACAGGCTGGAGCCCGTGACGGAATAGGCGACGTCCATCACACCGGCTCGACATCCCCGGCCTCATAGCCCGCCAGGGTGTCCGCCGCGAAGGCCGCCAACCGCCCTTCGGCGATGGCGCCACGCAGGCCGCGCATCAGATCCTGGTAGTACTGGAGGTTATGCCAGGTCAGCAACATCGGCCCCAGGATCTCGCCCGCGCGGATCAGGTGATGCAGGTAGGCGCGGCTGTGGCCCCGGCAGCAGGGGCACGAACATCCCTCGTCCAGCGGGCGGGGATCCTCGGCGTGCCGCGCGTTACGCAGGTTGACCGTGCCCCGGCGGGTAAACGCCTGGGCGGTGCGGCCCGACCGGGTGGGCATGACGCAATCAAACATGTCCACGCCGCGCAGGACGGCGGCGATGATGTCCTGGGGCCGCCCCACCCCCATAAGGTAGCGCGGCCGGTCCCCCGGCAAGAGCGGGGTGGTATGCTCCAGCATGGCCAGCATTTCGTCGTGGGGTTCGCCCACCGCCAGGCCGCCGATGGCGTAGCCATGGAACCCGATGCTCGTCAACGCGGCCACCGATTCGCGGCGCAGGTCCGGATACACGCCTCCCTGGACAATGCCGAACAGGGCATGCCCGGGGCGCTCCACGAAGGCCGCCCGGCACCGCTCCGCCCAGCGCATGGACAGGCGCATCGATGCCGCCGCCTGCTCCTCTGTTGCCGGATAGGGCGTGCACTCGTCGAAGGCCATGGTGATGGTGGCGCCCAGCAGGTGCTGGATCTCGACGGAGCGTTCCGGCGTCAGCCGATGGCGCGACCCATCGATATGCGACTGGAAGGTGACGCCATCCTCGTCCATGCGCCGCAACTGAGCCAGGCTCATCACCTGGAAGCCGCCGGAATCGGTCAGCACCGGCCCGGGCCACGCCATGAAGGCGCGCAGGCCGCCCAGCCGGGCCACGCGCTCCGCCCCCGGGCGCAGCATCAGATGATAGGTGTTGCCCAGCACGATCTGGGCACCGGTCGCGGCGACGCTCTCGGGGCGCATGGCCTTGACCGTCGCCGCCGTGCCCACGGGCATGAAGGCCGGCGTGTCGATCTCCCCATGGGCGGTGGTCAGCCGGCCAAGGCGGCCCCCGGACGTGGCCCGCGCGGAAGGGCCGCCATCGGTGGCCAGGGAACCATCGGTGGCCAGCACGGTAAAGGCGAAATCGGGGATCGCGGCGGTGTCGTCGGTGGTCATGATGGCCGGGTGATAGACTGGCCGACCCGTCGGCTCAAGCGAAAGCGGCGCCGTTCATCCGGATGGCCAAAAAGCAGCCGTTCTCATGATGGCGGGGCGGCCTTCGGTCTTTAACGTCCGACCTCTCCCGCTGGGTGCGCTGCCGACCCCATATGTGGCCGTCGAGCGTACCCTATACGATCAGAGCAGAGCTACGATCAGAGCCGGAGTCATCGGCACGGGCCGCCGTCACAGGCCCATCGTGAGAACGGCTGACCAAAAAGGGACGGCCTTGTTGCCCCCGCGCCGCCCCTATTATAAGGATGGGGCGGTTGGTCCGGGATGGCCCCGGCACGGCGGGCAAAGGAAAAATCCATCATGCGTCTGCTCTTGGTGTCCGTGGCGATGGCCCTGCTTGTTGGGGGGTGCGAGTACGCCAAACCCATCTATCCCGACAAGCCACCCGGCGAGAGCCGCACCGTTCGCCGCGACCTGAGCAAGCCCTATGAGCGCGACACCATCTTCGGCCCCGGCGGCATGGACCTGTTCGGCGGCGGCGAGGACAACCGCCAAGACGGAACGGTCGGCATTGGCGTCAACAGCTTCCTCTGGCGCGCCTCGCTGGACACCATCGCCTTCATGCCGCTGGCCTCGGCCGACCCCTTCGGCGGCGTCATCATCACCGACTGGTATACGCCCGGCGAGGCCCCCTCCGAGCGCTTCAAGGTCAACGTCTACATCCTGGCGAAGGCGCTCCGGGCCGACGGCATCGAGGTCTCGGTGTTCAAGCAGCGGCGCGGCGAGGAGGTTCCGGACTGGACCGACGCCCCCCTGGACGAGGAGATCGCCACGAAGCTGGAGGACGCCATCCTGACCCGCGCCCGCCAGCTCCGCATGGCGTCCTTGCGCGAGCAATAGGGCCCGCCGTCTCCCCGCCCTCGCCTCGTCTTCTCCGCCCGGCCGGCGCCGGGCCCCGTTCTCACGCGACCCGGGCGCGACCCATGCTGTCGGCGCCCCACGATCAGGATCCGAAGGACCGTTCTCCCATGGCCGTCGCCGAGCGTTATGCCGTCAAGGAGTCCGAAGCCCACTGGCAACAGGTGTGGGCCGAGCGCGACTGTTTCCGCGCCACCGAGGACCCCGGCCGGCCCAAGTACTATGTGCTGGAGATGTTCCCCTATCCGTCGGGGCGCATCCACATGGGTCACCTGCGCAACTACACCATGGGTGACCTGGTGGCCCGCTTCCGGCGCGCGCGCGGCTTCAACGTGCTGCATCCGATGGGATGGGATGCCTTCGGCCTGCCGGCGGAGAACGCCGCCATCCAGCGCCGCGTGCACCCGGCCAAGTGGACCCGCGAGAACATCGCCGCCATGCGCGCCCAGCTCCAGCCCATGGGCCTGTCCCTCGACTGGTCACGCGAGATCGCCACCTGCGAGCCCGCCTACTACCGCCACGAACAGAAGATGTTCCTGGACTTCCTGAAGGCGGGGCTCGCCTATCGCACCGAGGCTTGGGTCAACTGGGACCCCGTGGAGCACACCGTTCTCGCCAACGAACAGGTGATAGACGGCAAGGGCTGGCGCTCCGGCGCGCCCGTCGAGCGGCGCAAGCTGGCCCAGTGGTCGTTCCGCATCACCCGCTACGCCGAGGACCTGTTGCGGGCCATCGCCGAGCTGGAGCGCTGGCCCGACAAGGTCCGCACCATGCAGACCAACTGGATCGGCCGCTCCGAAGGCGCCCACCTGCGCTGGGACATCCAGGGCCGCGACGAGGCGCTGGAGGTCTTCACCACCCGGCCGGACACGCTCTATGGCGCCTCGTTCTGCGCCATCTCGCCCAACCATCCTCTGGCTAGCGAACTGGCCCGGGACAACCCGGACCTGGCCGCCTTCATCGCCGACTGCGCCCGCCTGGGCACCAGCGAAGAGGCCATCGAGACCGCCGAGAAAAAAGGCTTCGACACCGGCCTGAAGGCCGTGCATCCCTTCGACGAGTCCTGGACGGTCCCGATCTATGTGGCCAACTTCGTGCTCATGGAATACGGCACGGGCGCCATTTTCGGCTGCCCGGCACACGACCAGCGCGATTTTGACTTCGCCAAGAAGTACCGCCTGCCCATCATCGCCGTGGTGGCGCCCCGGGATGCCGACGTAGAGGCGTTCTCCAACGATCTGGTGGCCGGGGACGAGGCGTTCGTCGGCGACGGCGTGGCGGTCCACTCGGACTTCCTCAACGGCCTGTCGGTGACCGAAGCCAAGCGCGCCGCCATCGCGCGCGTGGAGAGCCTGGGCAAGGGCGCGGGCACGGTGCAATACCGGCTGCGCGACTGGGGTGTGTCACGGCAGCGCTACTGGGGCTGCCCGATCCCGGTGATCCACTGCGACGCCTGCGGCATCGTGCCGGTGCCCGAGGATCAATTGCCGGTCACCCTGCCCGAGGATGTCACCTTCGACGCGCCCGGCAACCCGCTGGACCACCATCCCACCTGGAAGCACGTGGACTGCCCCACCTGCGGCCGGGCGGCCGTGCGGGAGACGGACACCTTCGACACCTTCGTTGAATCGTCCTGGTACTTCGCCCGCTTCTGCGCGCCCCAGAGCGACACCGTGGCCTTCGACCGCGCCGCCGTCGACTACTGGCTGCCGGTGGATCAGTACATCGGGGGCGTCGAGCACGCGGTGCTGCACCTGCTCTACTCCCGCTTTTTCACCCGGGCGCTTCGGGAGTGCGGCTATTTGACGGTGGCCGAGCCCTTCGCCGGCCTGTTCACGCAAGGCATGGTCACCCACGAGACCTACCAGGCGGCCGACGGATCATGGCTGGAGCCGGCCGAGGTGGACAAGACCGGCGACGGCGCCGCCCGGCGGCTGTCGGATGGCAGCCCGGTGACCATCGGCCGCGTCGAGAAGATGTCCAAGTCCCGGCGCAACACGGTCGACCCGGAAACCATCCTGGAGACCTACGGCGCCGATGCCGCGCGGCTGTTCATCGTCTCCGACAACCCGCCAGACGGGGACATGGAGTGGTCCGACGCCGGCCTTGAGGGCGCCTGGCGCTACGTCAACCGCATCTGGCGTCTGGTGGCCACACCGCCGGTGGAGATGCCACCCATGGGCACCCCGGTGCCGGTGGCCGACCTGGACACCGCCACCCTGGGTCTCTACCGCCGCGCCCACAAGACCATCGCCGGGGTGACCGAGGACCTGGAGCGCTTCCGCTTCAACACAGCCGTCGCCCGGATCCGCGAGTTGACCAACGCCCTCGGCGAGTTGAAGCCGGAGGCCCCGGGTGCCGGCGCCGTCTATCGGTTCTGTGTCGAGACAGCGGTGCGGCTGCTGAACCCCATGGTCCCACACCTGTCCGAAAGCTGCTGGACGGCCCTGGGCGGCACCACCATCCTGGCGGAAACCGACTGGCCCGAGGCCGACCCGGCGCATCTGGTGGACGACACCGTGACCCTGGCCGTTCAGGTGAATGGCAAGCTGCGCGGCCAGGTGGACTTGCCCAAGGATTGCCCCAAGGACCAGGCCGAGGCCGCCGCCCTGGCCCTGGAGAACGTCCGCGCGCACACCGACGGCAAGACCCTGCGCAAGGTGGTGGTGGTGCCCAACCGCATCGTCAATGTCGTGGTGGGGTGAGGGTCGAGGGATGACGTCATCGCGAGGCGCGAAGCACCAAAGGACTCTCGGGCAATGGGCATCGTCGTATGCCCTGGATTGCTTCGCCCGCGTCAGAAGCTGCGGCCTCGCAATGACGGCCCTCTTTGCGACACCGAACCGAAACGCCATCCTCAGACAGCACACGGCGTGTGGGGGCACAGCCCCCAGCCTTGGGGACGGTTGGACGGGGGACGGGAACCGTCGCATCGATCCCTTGAAGCGCCGCGCCCTGTTGACGATGGCCCTGGGCGGTCTTGTCGCCGGCTGTGGATTCCAGCCGGTGCATGGGCGCCGGGGCCGGGGTGGGGCGGCGCTCACCAGCGTCGCCGTGGCGCCGATCGCCGAGCGTAGCGGGCAGGTGCTGTACAATGCCCTCCTGGACCGACTGCGGCCGGCGCCTGACGCCCCGCACGAACTGGTGGTCACGCTGGAACTAACCGACCAGGACCTGGGCATCAGCGAGGATGACAAACCCAGCCTTGCCAACCTGTTCGGAAGGGCTCGCTGGCGCCTTCTGACCCGCGTGGACGACGGACGCCGACGCCAGGACCTTACCGGCCAATCCCGCGCCGCCGTCACCTACAACATCCTCGACAACCAGTATGCCACCGAGCGCAACCGCCGCGCCGGGCAAGCGGACATCGCCGAGCGTATCGCGGCGGACATCGAAGCCCGGCTGATCGCTCACTTTGGCGCCAGCAAGGCCCGATCCGGCGGGCCGACCGCCTATCCGGGGTTCTGAGAGCCCGTCCGGAAAGTCTCGGGAATGGCAATATAGTGTGAGCCTGTGTCCGAATCGCATACCGTATGTGGCGTTTTGCAAGGCTTTCCGGACAGACACCGAGAGCCCGTCCGGAAAGTCTCGGGAATGGCAATATAGTGTGAGCCTGTGTCCGAATCGCATGCCGCATGTGGTGTTTGCAGGGCTTTCCGGACAGACACTGAGACCAGCGGCCCCGGACCGCGCCCGGCTCACTCGAACGGACGGGGCGCGTTCGCCATGAAACTCACCGCCGCCCGCATTCCCGCCTTCGTCAAGGCCCCGGATCCCAAGGTCCGGGCCGCGCTGATCTATGGCCCCGACCGGGGGTTGGCCCGGGAGCGGCTGGACGCCCTGACCCGCACCGTTGTGGACGATATCGCCGACCCCTTCCGCGTGGCCGAGTTGACCGGCGCCACCTTGAAGGATGACCCGGCCCGCCTCGCCGACGAAGTGGCGGCCCAGTCGCTCATGGGGGGACGCCGGGTGGTGCGCCTGACCGACGTCGGCGACGCGCAGGCGTCGGCCTTGCAGGCGGTCCTGGGCGATGTCCCCGGGGATACGACGGGGGATCCCCTCGAAGGAGCCCTGGTTCTGGTGCTGGCCGGCGAACTGCGCCCCAGTTCCGCCCTGCGCAAGCTGTTCGAGGGCAGCGATATCGCCGTTGCCCTGCCCTGCTACGCCGACGAGGGCATGACCCTGGAGCAGGTCATCCGCGACACCTTGCGCGCCCAGGGGATGACCGTCGGGCATGACGCGCTCGCCTATCTTTTGTCCCACCTGGGTGGCGACCGCCTGCTGACCCGCGCGGAACTGGAGAAGCTGGTCACCTACAAAGGCGGTCCCGGAGAGATCACGCTCGACGAGGCGGCGGCCTGCGTCGGCGACACCGCCGCACTGGGCCTGGATGACCTGGCAATGGCCGTGGCCGACGGTGACGATGGGCACACGCAACGGGTGCTCGACCGGCTTTTGCGCGAGGGCACGGGCCCAATTCCTGTATTACGGGCTGTCGTGCGCCATTTCACCCGCTTGCATCAGGCGGCCGGCGCCGTGGCCGGCGGCAAGTCACCCGACCAGGCAGTGAGCGCGCTTCGTCCGCCGGTGATCTTCAAGCACGCCGATCGCATCAAGGCGCAGGTGCGCCGCTGGGACTCGGCGCGGGTGGGTCAGGCGCTCTCGTTGCTGCTGGAGGCCGAGGGCGACTGCAAGAGCAGCGGCCCGCCACCCGAGGTCGTGTGTTCGCGGACCCTCATGCGCCTGGCCCAGGCCGCGCGCGCCGGGGGGCGCCGAGGGTCCGGGGCGCGGTAAGGGCGTCGTTCCACGAACCCCCGTTCTTTCGTGAAGACCTTAAAGCGAGTCCCGCGCGTCCGATCCGGATCGTTCGGAATGTGCTTCGGAAAAGACACTATGGGATCAAACGGTTACCCATGGAAGCCAGCCCGCGAGAGACGATCGTAGAAGGCACGCACCTGGGCGTCTCGCGCCTCGGCCGGCACGTCTTGAACGAACTCTGCCAGGAAGTTCGGTTGCCGCAAATGGTCAATGACCCGCCTGCGGGCTAACGCCAGGGCCTTGCCCTCCATCAGCGCACCAGAACCGCAGAACGCCACCAGCCGCTCGGCGCGTTGGCGAAGCGGATCCGCAGGCGTGTCCAGACGCTCGATCAGACGGATATCCTCGATGTAGCGGACCAGCATGTCGTCGAAGTGGTGGAAAACCCGCTCGGTCAAAGGCTCGGGAAGCGCGTCGGTGCCAACGACGGCGCGCTGCACACTGGTCACCGCGGACAGCTTTTGCGGCGGCGGCAGGCCGGCCGCCACATCGTCGACACAGCGAATCACCTTGATGGCATCCAGCATCAAGTCAGTGATCAGCGGCCCATAGGGCTGCGCCTCGCGGGCCCGGATCAGAGCCGACAGATAATGCACGCGCCGGGCCGATTCGCGGAGCGAGGCGGTCACCGCGACGATGGACTTCCGCCAGCCGGTGTCCCCGCCCTCGGGAAGGCGCTGGTTATAGCGGCGGGTCAGGGCCACGGCCATGCGGTCCTCGCCGAACACGCCGTTCAAGTCCACGACGCGTCGACACAACTCCTGGTACTGGTCGTGTTCCTTACTCGGATCGTTGCGTGACAGCGGGTTGGTGCCTTGCACCTCGCGACAGACCCGGTCCATCACCACGGTCGCGCCAGAGGGCAGGCGCCGTTCGGCAAACAGGGTACGCAACGTTTCCGCCGTCTCCGAGCGCGCGTCCCTGTTGGCCTGATCCTTGCCCTCGATCAGGTCGATCAGACCGATCAAGGCGCTGGCCAGGTTCGGCCGCTCACCCAGGAGGTCCTGGATCACCTCCGACACACTCAGGCAGTCGGCGATGAAACCATCCAGGATCGCCAGATGGGCCGGCGCCAGATCGTCGGACACGGCACCCAACAGGGCTTCCAGCTTGCCGAGCCAACTGCGCTCGCCGCTCAGACAGCGCGCCACGCTCGCGCGCACCAGGACGTTCTGTTCCGCGTCCTGGAAGGCGGCCTGACCGGCCCGGCGAATCATGTTCGGAAAGTTGGCGAGGCTGGTCTTCCACATCAGCTTCTCGCCCTCGGCGCGGCGGGCGCGCCGGGCCACCTCGTCCACCAGACCGTAGAGGGAGTCCCGGCGCGTGCGGATGTCCAGGTCCTCGCGGCCCTGTGTCTGCAGGGTCGCGACCCGATCGACCGCCGCCGGGTAAATGTTGGAGTCGTGATCCTGAAGCCGTTGAAGCGGCCGCGCCAGGTACAGCAATTCCGAGGCGGTCAAGACATGTCGGTCCAGGAAGCGGCGCAACAGACGCGTGATCACCATGCGCGCGGGCAGGCCGTAGAGATCGTCTGCCGTGTCGCACCAGGGGGCGTGATCGACGGCGCCGATGCGCAACGGCTTACCATCGGTGACCTCGCGGACTTCCTCGAAGATAACGCGCTCGGCGGTAATGCCGTCCATCAGGTCGCGCTCGAAGACCACACGGGCGCCCTGGACCGTGCCAGCGGTCAAATACTTCCGTGCCAGCGCCACGGCCTCGCGATCGTGATCGACGACCGAGTCCGTCGTCCATCGACCGTTGCGCATCAGCTGGATTTCGTAGGTTGACACCGCGCCAGCCTCTCCCCTCGGAGATCTCGCCGTCCACCCCCAAGCCACCCGTCTGGAGGTCTGGAGTGCCCGGCGCGGCCATTCTGCCGTGGACCGAAACGAAAAAAGGGTACCGTGGAACACAGGTCATGGAAACTGTACGGAGGTCGAGTCGGGCGAAATGCACACAATTCGTGACAATTACCAACCTGACAACCATGCACAGGCGGTCCTTGACAGTGTCCGTTGACAACCAGGCGCTCTGTACTTGGGAGTTACGCCAGCGGCGGATGAGAACGAGTCATCCACGGCCCCCGGCGCCTCGCGGGTATTCCGGATCCAGGAGCAAGGCACCGGCCATGGTCCATAACCGCTGGCGTTACGCCACAGGCCCGGGGATGCCGCCCACGCGCGCCGTCAGGGCGGCGGCGGCGCGAATGACCATGGCGCCCAACCCTGGCAAGCGGGCATCGGTGATCCGCGCCATGGGGCCGGAAAGGGAGACGGCGGCCAGCGGCTCGCCATGCTGATCACGGATCACGGCCGCCACGCACCGCAGGCCGACGGCCTGTTCCTGGTCATCGATGGCGTAGCCGCGAGCGCGCGTGGCGTTCAGGTCGGCCAACAACTGGCCGGGCGAGACCAGGGTGCGGCCGGTCATCGGGGCCGGCGGATGGGCGGCGATCAGGCGATCCGCCTCGACCGGATCGAGGGCCGCCAGCAGGGCCTTGCCCACGCCCGTGCAGTGCAGCGGCACCCTCGATCCTGGACGGGCGAAGGCCCGCATCATCTCCCGGCATTCCACCTGCGCCAGATAGACGGCCTCGCCGTCCTCGGCCACCGCGAGATTGACGGTCTCGCCGCTGTCGTACATCAGGTGGCGCATGTCCGGCCGGGCCAGGGCCACCAGGTCGCGCCCGCGCAGAAACCCGTTGCCGACCGAGAAGGCGCCGACGCCCACGGACCACAATCCGGTGGCCGGATCAACCCGGGCGAAGCGGTCATCCTGCAAGGTTGTCAACAGCCGGTGAGCGGTGGACGGGGCAAGCCCCACCGCCTGACACACCTCGGTAAGGGTCAAACCCTCCTCCGCGGCGCCGAGCGCCGTCAGGATGGCCACGGCGCGGCGCACCGACTGGACCCCACCACCGGCGGGCCGCACCGGCTTCGCCCGCCTGGTTGGCGTCTCGTCCGCCGCTCTATCGTTTCCCGCCGTCATCGTCACCCCCTTTGTCGCTCCCGGTGGTCGCTTGCCGTCGTCGCTCCCCGCCGCGGTGCATCCCTCGTCTACCGCATTGCGAAAATTCCCGGGCCGAGCGCTTTCCGGCGCTCATTGGTTCGTGCTAGGCACCCCCGCATCAGAACAGGTCGCCCGACGATCGGGCTCGACGTTCGGTGAGGCGGCGCCCTGTCCACAGGGGCGGGAGCGGCACCACCAGGCGAGCAGCCCCCGGCGCGACCGGGACCGGATCGTAGAGCACGCTTCCACCATCCGGAAGCGTCATCGGCATCCGGCCCGATCGAGTCGATGATCGAGGCTCACCGCCCTGGCCATCACCCCCGGTGGCCCACACCGCAACAAATGCGCCCGCGCCCACGCGGGACCCACGCTAGGAGACACCCCATGAGTTTCACCGTGTATGAACAGGCGCCCGCCCGCCTGAACCGCTCTGAACAGGCCGTGCCCGGCTCCAACGCCCGCTTCATCGAGAAGGCCGCGCAGGGCACCGCCGACGTGGTGTTCCTGGACCTGGAAGACGCCGTCGCCCCCGATGAAAAGGAAAAGGCCCGCAAGAACATCATCGCCGCGCTGAACGACCTGGATTGGAGCGGCAAGACCATCTCCATGCGCATCAACGGCCTGGACACCCATTATATGTACCGGGACCTTGTCGAGGTGCTGGAGGCCGCGCCGGGCAAGCTGGATCTGATCATGATCCCCAAGGTGGGCACCGCCGCCGACGTCTACGCCGTGGACTGCCTGATCACCCAGATCGAGGCGGCCACCAAGGCGCCCAGGCGCATCGGCCTGGAGGCTATCATCGAAACCGCGCTGGGCATGGCCAACATCGACGAGATCGCCGGCGCTTCGCCGCGCATGGAAAGCCTGCACTTCGGCGTGGCCGACTATGCCGCCTCGACCAAGGCCGCGACCACCAACATTGGCGGCCCGAACCCCAACTACGGCGTGCTGACCGACGCGACCGAGGATGGCGGCCGGGACTACCATTGGGGCGACATGTGGCATTACGCCATCGCCCGCATGGTGGTGGCCGCCCGGGCCCGGGGCCTGCGCCCGGTTGACGGCCCGTTCGGCGACATCAAGGATGCCGAGGGCTATAAGGCTCAGGCGAACCGCGCCCGTGTGCTCGGCTGTGAGGGCAAGTGGGCCATTCATCCATCGCAGACCGACCTGGCCAACGACCTGTTCACACCCAGCGCGGCCGAGATCACCAAGGCCAAGGCCATCCTTCAGGCCATGGACGAGGCCAAGAAGGCCGGCCGGGGCGCCGTGACCCTCGACGGGCGGCTGATCGACATCGCCTCCATCAAGCAGGCTGAGGTGATGGTGCACAAGGCCGAGCAGATCGGCGCCAAGGGCTAAACGCATGACGGCGCCGCGACCCCGCGTCATGGCGCCGTCTTGCCCCTGAATTTGATTTGCGGCCCGGCGGTCCACCCGTGCTAGTGTCCGGGGTTCGACCATACCGCTCATCATCGGATGTATCCGTGCCAACCGTCTTGCCACGCCCTGCCCGCGCCATTTGCCACCCCTCGGGACGCCCATGATCGTCGAGTGGATTCGCCACCGGCTGACCCCGGCGCCGCGCGACCTGCGGGACATGGGGTACTTGCGCGAACTGATCGCGATCGACGCCCGCCGCCGCCGTCACCGCCGCGCCTGGGCGCCGCATCTGCGCGCCACACAGGGCATGATCCTCGACTGCGCCGCCCGCCTGGACCGCTGGGAGCGGGTGGTGGTGGTCGGCGCCGCGCAAACCGCCGACATCCCGCTCGACCTTCTGGCGCTGCTGTTCCGCCGGGTTGTGCTGGTGGACATGATGTTCCTGCCAAAGGTACGTCTGGCCGCGATGCGCATGGCGCCGGTGGTGTTGGAGCCCTGTGACGTGACCGGCGTGGTGGAGGCGGTCCGCACCCTCCCGCGCGGCGCGCCCGTCCCCAATCCGCATCCGGCCATCCCGGAGATCGCCAAGGCCGACCTGGTCATTTCGTGCAACGTGCTCTCGCAGTTGCCTTTGCTGCCCTGCCGCTGGCTGGAGCGTCGCCATGGCCTGGCGCCGGCATCCCTGGAATCCTTCCGCCAGCGCCTGATCGCCGATCACCTGCGGGTGCTGTCCGCGGCGCCCTGCCCCGTGTGCCTGATCACCGACACCGAACGTCAGTCCGTTGTCGCGGGCCAGCCCGTGGAAGCCGTGGACCTGCTGCATGGTGTCGAGCCCAACGTGGAGGGCGACGCGTGGTGGTGGGCCATCGCCCCGCGCCCGGAGGAAGCCTGGACCCATGACGTCCGTCACCGGGTGATCGCGGGGTGGCTGCGCGGGTTCTCGGCGCCCGAGAGCCTCGACACCACGGCTGACCTGGGCGCCGACCTGGGCCCCGAGCGCCGCGCCGAGGACGGCCGCAGCCACGGCGGAGGGTGAGCCGTTCACGGTGGATCGGTGCCCCGGCGCCAAAAGCGGTTCCCCGGAACGGCGCGGTTGGTCAACAATAGGCGCCTGGAACCAGGAACGGGGGCCGCATGGTCGACGAACTCCTCCCCTACTACAATCGGGAGCTGACTTATCTGCGCCGCCTGGGCGCGGAGTTCGCCGCCGCTCACCCCAAGATCGCCGGCCGGCTGCGCCTCAGCGCCGACGCCATCGAGGATCCCATGGTGGGCCGCCTGATGGAGGGCGTCGCCTTCCTGACCGCGCGCATCCGCCACAAGCTGGACGATGACTTCCCGGAACTGTCCGAGGCGCTGTTGGGCGCCCTTTACCCGCACTACCTGGCGCCCATCCCCTCCTTGGCCGTCGTTCGCTTCGCGCCGGTCGCCGACATGACCGGGGCCTACGTGGTGCCGGCGGGTACCGAACTGGACAGCGAACCGGTGGGGGGCGAGCGCTGCCGCTTCCGCACCTGCTACCCGGCGACCCTGTGGCCGGTGCGCCTGGCCGGCGCGCGCCTGACGGGGCGGCCCCTGGTGGCGCCACCGCATCCCCGGGCGGGCCGAGCCGTGGCCTCGCTCCGGCTGCGCGTGGAGTGCCTGGGCGAGGACGCGACACTCCAGGCGTTGGGCGTGGACCGCCTGCGCCTGTTCCTGCGCGCGCCCCCGCAGCAGGTCTACCCCCTTTACGAGTTGATCCTGAACAACACCGTGGCCGTCGCCCTGGCCGACTCGCCCACCGACCCGGACCCGGTGCTGCTGGGACCGGAGGCCATCCGGCCGGTGGGGTTCGAGGCGGATGAGGGGGTGTTGCCCTACCCAGCGCGCGCGCACGTGGGCTATCGGCTGCTCACCGAGTACTTCGCCTTCCCCGAGAAGTTCCTGTTCGTGGAGATCGACGGGCTCCAGGCCCTGGCCGCCAAGGCGGCCAGCCCGGCCATCGAGATGTTCCTTTACCTGGATCGCGCCAGCGCCGACCTGGAACGCGCGGTGGGGCCGGACATGTTCGCCCTGGGCTGTACCCCGGTGGTCAACCTGTTCCGGCAGAAGGCGGAACCGGTGGAGCTGTCCCACACCGTTTCCGAATACCGGGTGGTGCCCGACGCGCGGCGCCCGGCGGCCACCGAGGTCCATTCCATCCTCGGCGCGCGGGCCACCGGACCGGATGGGCAGACGGTGACCTTTCACCCCTTCTACTCGGCCGCCCACGCGCGCGGTCCCGGCGCCAGCGACGATGAAGCCGCCGACGCGCCGCCCCGCGCCTACTGGTACGCCAGCCGCCGCCCGGCCGAGCGCCAGGACGACGCCACCGATGTCTACCTGTCGCTGGTGGACCTGGACTTCGACCCCGCCGCGCCGGCCCGCCATACCCTTTCGGTAGACGTGCTGTGCCTGAACCGCGACCTACCGGCGCGATTGCCCTACGGCGGCGGACACCCGCGCCTGGACCTGGTGGAGGGCACGGCGGCCGTGGACACCATCCAGTGCCTGACCGCCCCCACCGCCACCCTGCGCATCCCCACCGGCCAGGGTTTGCGCTGGCGGCTGGTCTCGCATCTGATCCTCAATCACCTGTCGATCACGGACCCCGAGCACGGCGCCGAGGCCCTGCGCGAGATCCTGATGCTCTATGATTTCCGGGATTCGGCCGAGACCCGGGCGCTCATTCAGGGTGTGCTGTCCGTGGACAGCCGACGCGCCGCCGCCCGCGCCCCCTCGCGCGACCAGGGGGCCTTCTGCCGGGGCCTGGACGTGGACATTCTGTTCGACGAGTCCCGCTTCTCCGGCAATGGCCTGTTCCTGCTGGCCATGGTGCTGGAGCGGTTCATGGGGCTGTATTGTTCCATCAACGCCTTCACGCGCCTGTCGGCGCGGGTCAAGGGGCGGCCGGGCGTGCTGCGCCGCTGGCCCCCCCGGGCCGGCGACCAGGTGCTGGCATGA
>JANQGN010000137.1 GCA_028277295.1 Rhodospira sp. | reverse complement strand
GTGCGCCTATGGCTTCATGGCCGGCGAGATCAAGGACATCGATCCGATCACCCACGACGCCTACGTCAGCGTGATCGAGGCCCGCAAGGCCAAGATGGGCAACTGACGTCCGTACAGACGGCTCCGGGAGACCGCTCCTCGGACCGTCCCCCCGGTGCGGTTGCCTCCCACTCCAACGCCGCCTATCTGATTCGCACTCTTTCTTTGAACGGCATGACGCGTTTGTCTTCGGCCTAGAAAAGACACGTCATTGCGAGGAGCGTGAGCTCCGAAGCAATCCAGGGCGCCCATTGCGACCTCTGTCCCTGGATACTTCGCCCGCATCAAGAAACGCGGGCTCGCAATGACGGTGGTCTTCGCCACAACGGGCAGAAACCCTGTGCCTGGACGATGCAAGATGTGTGAACGTGATAACCGGCCTCAGTGTCTGTCCGGAAAGCCCTGACAAACACCACATTCGGCGCGCGACCGGGGAACAGGAACACAATATATTGCGGTTCCCGAGACTTTCCGGACGGGCTCTCACCAAACACAGACCGAACCACCATGACCTCCACCACGGTCGACTCCGCGCAACACGCCAGCATCATCGCCCTGGAACACCGGCGCCGCCTCTATTCATTACTCACCATCGTCGTCGTGACGATGATCATGATCGCTGGCTACACCCAGGCGGAATCGATGAACTCTGGCGGTTTCCTTCAGGGCCTGCGCCAGTTCTTCGACTATCCCGGCGACGTGATAGAGGAAGCCTGGGCGGCCGGCTGGGGGTTCTGGGGCATCGTCTGGGGATTCATGCCAGCCCTGATGGAGACGCTCAACATCGCCGCCGCCGCCACCCTTCTGGGTGGGCTGCTGGCGGTGGTCTTCGCCTTCCTGAGCACCCGCGATCTCGGTGTCTGGCCGCCGCTGATTCCGATCTCCCGGCGCATCATGGACGTGATGCGCGCCTTCCCCGAACTGATCCTGGCGCTGTTCCTGATCTTCGTTCTGGGGGCAAGCTCGGTGCCGGCCGTGATCGCCATCGCCTTCCACACCGTGGGCGCGCTGGGCAAGCTGTTCTCCGAGGTCAACGAGAACGTCGACCGCCGCCCGGTGGAGGGCTTGCAGGCCGTGGGCGCCAACTGGCTCCAGCGCATGCGTTTTGGTGTGCTGCCACAGGTGCTGCCCAACTACACCAGCTACTTCCTGCTGCGCTTCGAGATCAACGTGCGCGCCGCCGCCATCCTGGGCTACGTCGGCGCCGGCGGCCTGGGCGCGGAACTGCTCCGTTCCATCGGCTGGGGTTCCGGCGAGGAGACGGCGGCGCTGCTGCTGCTGCTGTTCGCCTCCATCATGGTCATTGACCAGGTCTCCGGCTTTGTCCGGCGCGGCCTGGCCAGCGGAACCCTCTCCGGACGACGGGTGATGGCATGACCACCACGACGCTCGACACCGGGACCCTGCTGGCGCGCCATCCCAGAGCCGTCGCGCGGATGCGCCGGGGCAGCCGCGTCGGCCTGGTTGCCTTGGTCGCGGTGCTGGCCTACCTGGTCTATGCCTGGTTCGCCTTCGACGTGCCGCGCCTGATCGCCACCGCCGAGCCGCAACGGGCCGTGCTGCTGGCCACCGATTCGGTGGCCTACAAGGTGCATGTCACCAAGGGCTTGAAGAACCCGGGGTTCACGGTCGCCGTCGAGGGCGAGCGCACCGCCACCTACGACACCCCGCCCGCCTGGGTGGAGACCGACGAGGCCGGCGACCAGGTGTCCGTCGACCTGGGAGATGGCTACAGGGTTGAGATCGATGGCAGCCGCATGGCCCTCATGGCGCCGGACGTCGGCACCATCCATGTTCAGGTGACCGAAACTGGCGTGGCCATCGACTATCCCGGCGGGCCACCCGACTGGGTGCGGGAGGGGGTCAACGTCCGGACAGGTCACCTGGTCAAGTTCGACGCCCGGCCCACCCTTGACCGGCGCGTTCAGGTGACGCGCAGCAAGATCGAGGTGCACCGCTACTTCTTTGGGTGGGAACACTTTTTCTTCCCCTTCATGTCGCCGCTGCATGGTTTGTCAGCCGGCGAGGTCCTGGACCTGGCCCTGTCCGACAACCGGCTGGATCCCTCGCAAAGCAATGCCGCGTTGATCGTTCGAACCTTCCTGGGGCATCCGGAATGGCAGCACGGCCATGTGTTCAAGGCCCTGCTCGAAACCGTGCTGATGGCCGTTCTGGGCACGCTCACCGCCGCCCTGGTGGGCTTGCCGCTGGCCTTCGCCGCCGCCCACACGTTCAACCGGATCACGGTGATCCGATTTGCCCTGCGCCGGCTGTTCGACTTCCTGCGCGGCATCGACATGCTGATCTGGTCGCTGATCTTCATCCGCGCCTTCGGCCTGGGGCCGCTGACCGGC
>JANQGN010000088.1 GCA_028277295.1 Rhodospira sp. | reverse complement strand
AAGCTGGATGACCGTTTGCACCGTGCCCTTGCCGTAGCTGGTGGTGCCGATGACCACGGCGCGGCCCCCGTCCTGCAAGGCGGCGGCGACAATCTCGGCGGCCGAGGCCGACTCGCCATCCATCAGCACGACGATGGGCAGGCCGCCGGCCACATCGCCGCCGGTGGCGCTGTAGTACTGGCGTGCCTCGGGGTGCCGCCCCCGCGTGGAAACGATGGTGCCGCCCTCCAGGAACAAATCGGCCATGGTCACCGACTGGTCCAGCAGGCCGCCCGGGTTGCCGCGCATGTCGATGATCAGGCCCTCGGAACCGCCCGCCGGTCCGCGCGCGCGGCGGGCCTCGCGCACCGCCTCGGCCACCGCCTGGGTGGTGGCCTGGTTGAAGCTGCTGACCCGGAGAATCGCGATGTCACCGTCCATGGTCACGTTTACGGTGGGCATGACGATCAGGCCGCGCCTGATCACCAGCGAAAGCCGCTGGCCATCGCGCAGCACACCCAGGCGCACGTCCGCCCCCACGGGTCCGCGCAGCAGGTTGCGCACCAGGACGGTGTCGGGGAGGGTCAACGGTCGCTCGTCCACCGCGACGATGCGATCACCGACACGCACGCCAGCGGCCTCCGCCGGGGCGCCGGGCACGACCTCCTCGACCATGACCGCGCCCTCATCGGTGACGTCGAAGACGATGCCGATGCCCCCAAAGCCGTTGCGGCTGCCACGGTTGAGGCGCGCCTCCTCGGCACCGGCATAGCGGGAAAAGGGGTCCAGGCTGGCCAGCGCGGCATCGAACAGAGCGTCATACAGGGTCTCGGCGTCGGACGCGCCCAGGGTGGGCGACACCGCCCGCGCGGCCTGAACGGCGTCCAGGGTCAGATCGGCCCAGGCGCCGCCATGATCCTGGCCGGGCCGCTCGAAGGCGGCGACGCGCTGGCGGTCGTATAGCACCTCGACCGTTGGCCCGATCATGCGCGCGTCCAGGCTTGGATCCAGGCTGGCGAGGCCGCGCAAGCCAGCGAGCACGAAGTCGGCCAGGTCCACCGGCTCAATGTAGCGGCTGGCGACGGCCACGTAGCTTCGCGCGAACATGTGCCGGGCCTCTGGCTTGCTGAACGGGCGCGTCGACAGGTCCCGCGCCAGCGGCGCCGACAGGGACGGCAGCCCCCCGGGCCCGGATCCGGGCAGCGCCGGCGGATCGTCGGCGAAGGAACAGGCGGCCAGCGCCAGTCCCAGCAGGGCCGGCAGCATGCGCAACGGGGGCGACAGGATCATGGGAACCGGGCTCGTGATACCATTTCCGTTTGGTTTGATTCCGTCCCGCTCCCCTGGCCCGCCCCGTCGACGACGGTTCACCGAGGCGACTGCGGTCGGGTGGCGCGTGGGGCGGACGGGATCTGAATCGTATTCCGGTGACGCCGGGATGGGCGCGGGCGGCGGCGGCCCGCTCGTCGCAGTTTACGGCAAAGGCGTTTCCAAATCACTACGAAGGCTCTGGGTCATTGGCGCCAAGGGCGCATGATCGGTCGTCCGTGTCCCGTGTGGCGTCCTCCTGGATGGTTGGTTCGCCGCCCCTGTATTGCAAGACCCGCGTGCAAGGCCCGACCATGACCGAGATCACCCATGCCCAGACGCCAGGCCGGAGAAGGGCCTGGGCGAGCGATCCATGGCCTCGGCACGCGAGGGGCTCGGGGAGATCTCGCCCGCGCCCGTTACACGCGATCGCATCGCCGCCGTCGATCGGACAGGCGGGAAGCGCAGCGTCACCGACGTACCAACGCCCACGCGGCTGCACAGGGAGAGGGTGCCGCCATGCAAGCCAATGAAAGCCTTGACCAAGGCCAGACCCAGACCAGTTCCCCCCTCCCGCTGCGGCTGTGTCGGCGCCTGGTGGAACGGTTCTAGCACCCGTTCGATCTGGTCCTCGGGAATACCCGCCCCGGTGTCGCTGACCATCAGGCTCTGGCCCCCATGCTCGCCCACATTGGCGGAGACGAGGATGCGGCCCTGGGCCGGGGTGAAGCGGATAGCGTTGCTGAGCAGATTCAGCAGCATCTGCCGCACCGCCCGGGGGTCGGCCACCAGGTCGGGCATATTCGGCTGAATGTCGCGGTCCAGGCGCAAGCCGCCCTGCTGGGCCTGCTCGCGCATCAACTCCAGGGCCTCCGCCACGGCGTCGCCCAGGGACAGTTGCCGCTCGTCCAGCGTGAGGCGCCCGGCCTCGATTTTCGACAGGTCGAGCACGTCGTTGATCAGACCCAGAAGATGTTCGCCGCTGCGCCGGATATCCCGAACATATTCCTCGTACCGGGGATTACCCAGGCCGCCAAAAAGCTTTTGCTCCATGACCTGGGAAAACCCCAACACGGTGTTCAACGGCGTGCGCAACTCATGGCTCATGGTGGCCAGAAAGCGGGACTTGGCGGTATCCGCCGCCTCGGCGCGGTAGCGCGCGGCTTCCAGGCGTCGTCCCATGCGCACCATCACGCCCGCGCCCAGGCCAATGGCCAGCGTGCCCACCAGCCAGGCCACCGCATGACCGCTGATGGTGGCTTGTCGGGTGGGGGCGAGGATCGCGGCGATGGGTGTGAGCGGCACGGTCACGCTGATGCCCCCGCGCACGTCGCCGACGGTGTAGCCCTGGCTTTCGTGACACGTCATGCAGGGTTTCTCGACCATGAGCGGGCGCATGAAACGCAACTGTTCCCCGCCGTCGTCCGCCATGACCACGGCGGTATAGACCGTGGCGCCGGCCTCGAAGCCGCGCAGGGCCTCGCTTTCCCAGGGCGCCGGAGCATTATCCGGGCGGATGGGACGCAGGCTGGTGATATGGCTGATGATGCCCGAGCCTTCGGCGGCGATGTCATGGACGATGCGGGTCATGTACGCCGGGTTGACCATGGTCAGCGGGCCGGCGGTCGTCTCCAGGTCGCGGTGTTCGACCTCCAGATAGGGGTTGGGATCGACCCGCGTCGCATCGGCATAGACGCCCCCGGCATCGGCGTTCCAGCGGCGATAGGCAAGATCGCGGTCAAAGGCGCCCTCGGCCTGGAAGCGACCCAATGCCAACGTCTGATCACGCAGCAGAACCAGTTCCCAGGCCAACGACGCGGTCAGGGCCACTGTCCATCCCAGCATGCCCACGACGGCGAGCGTCACCACACGCCGCGGCGCGACAGAGGTCATGGCTTGAGGCTCCCCCGCCCAGAATTTACTCAGAGTAAGACCAAGATGATCCCAAGGTAAAGGGCCTCGACGCCTCAAGCTTCCATATTGTTGTATGTAGAGCCGTACGCCCGGTTGGGCGCCACCACGCCGTTCGGCCTTTCGCCGGCGCCATCGAGCGCCTCCCCAGAAACAACGGTGACCGCCGTGTCGACACACAACGACTTGGATGCCTCCCGTTCTGATGCCCCCCGTCCGCGCCCGCCCGGCGCCAGCGCCGGGTTCCGGGCCCGGCTGGCCCGGGCGCTGGACCCCGCCCTGCGAGAGGCACCCGGCCTGTCGCCCCTCAACATCGCTGTCTGCGGGGCGATTGGCCTCTCGCTGCTGTTGGCTGTGCTGAACACGGAACCGACGATCCGCGACGGGCGCGAGGGCCTGTTCCTGGTCGCCGAAGCCGGGCTCACGATGCTGTTGGCCCTCGAGTACGGCGCGCGGGTGTGGGTCAGCGTCGAGAATCCGGCGGTTCGGGGGCGTCTCTCCTACATCATGACCCCGGCGGCGCTGCTGGATCTCGTGGCGGTGGTGGTGGTCCTCGCCCCGGTGGTCGGCTCCGAAGGCTTTCTGCTGCGCCTGGCCATGCTGCTGCGCATGCTGCGCCTGGCCAAGCTCGGGCGGTTCTCGCAGGCCCTGCGGACCATCGGCGACGCGGTCACCTCGCGCGCCGCCGAGCTATGGCTCAGCCTGGCTGTCTCCGGGACCCTGCTGCTGCTGTCGTCCGCCGCCCTCTACCTGGTGGAGGGCGGCGCCCAGCCCGACGCGTTCGGCAGCATTCCGCGCGCCATGTGGTGGTCGGTCGCCACCCTGACCACGGTGGGCTACGGTGACGTTACCCCGATCACACCGATCGGCCGGGTCCTGGCGGCGGTGACGGCGCTGGGCGGCATCGGCCTGATCGCCATGCCCACCGGCATCCTGGCCAGCGCTTTCAGCGACGCCTTCCATGCCCAGCGCCAGCGCCGCAAGCACACCATGGTGTCCGGCGAGGCGCCCGATGAGAAAGGACGGCCCCAACCATGAGCGGCCTGCCCCTGAGGCAACGCCTCAACGCGCTCTACACCGGGCAAGGCCGCAAGGCCAAGCGGTTCCGCTATGGGCTGATCGGCTTCGACCTGTGCTCCATCGCCTTCATCGTCGCCACCATGCCCATGGAACCCCATCCGTGGATTCTGGCGGCGGATGTGGCCATCGGCGCGGTGATCCTGGCGGACGTGCTGGCGCGGCTGTGGATCACCCCCGACTGGCGGCGCGCCTTGTGGCGACCGACCATGGTGATCGACCTGATCGTGGTGTTCTCGCTTCTGCTCGCGCCACTGTTCGCCCAGAACCTTGGGTTCCTGCGGATCCTGCGCTCGTTCAGGCTGTTCCAGTCCTACCGGGTGCTGCGCGACCTCCGGCAGGAAACCGCCTTCTTCCGACGCAACGAGGACGTGATTGTCAGCATCATCAACCTGGTGACGTTCATCTTCCTGGTCACCGCGCTGGTGTTTACCCTTCAGTACAAGGACAACCCGGCCATCGCCAGCTATGGCGACGCGCTGTACTTCACGGTCACCACGCTGACCACCACCGGCTATGGCGATATCACCTTGACCGGCGAGGGCGGGCGGTTGCTGTCCGTGGCGATCATGGTGGTTGGGGTGGCGCTGTTCCTGAGGCTGGCACAAACCGTCTTTCGCCCGCCCAAGATCCGCCACGCCTGTCAGAGTTGCGGGCTTGGCCGCCACGACGCCGACGCGGTGCATTGCAAGCACTGCGGCACGGTTCTGAAGATCGAGACGGAGGGGGCGGGGTAGAACTGAAGCCGGCGCCGCCCCGCGCCGCTGACCCATCCGGTTCGCACGCTTTCATATCCATGGATCAAGACGTGACCGTTCTCCAGGCGCGGAGCACCTTCATCGCGAGCCCTCGCCGCTGGTGTTACACGTTGAACAGGAAGTGGAAGACGTCGCCGTCCTGGGTAACGTAGTCCTTGCCCTCCGACCGCATCTTGCCGGCCTCCTTGGCGCCCGCCTCGCCGCCGCAGGCGATGAAGTCGTCATAGGTGATGGTCTCGGCGCGGATAAAGCCGCGTTCGAAGTCGGTGTGGATCGCCCCGGCGGCTTCCGGCGCCTTGGCGCCCCGGCGCACGGTCCAGGCGCGCGCCTCCTTGGGACCGGCGGTGAAGAAGGTGAGCAGGTCCAGCAGGCCGTATCCGGCACGGATCACGCGGGCCAGGCCCGTTTCCGTCAGGCCGAGATCGGCCAGGAAGGCGGCCTTCTCCGCCGCGTCGTCCAGTTGGGCCACCTCGGCCTCGATGGCCGCCGAGATGATCACATGGGCCGCGCCCTCGGCGGCGGCCTTCTCGGCCACCCGCGCGGACAGGGCATTGCCCGTGGCGGCGCTGTCCTCGTCCACGTTGCAGACATACAGGACCGGCTTGGAGGACAACAGACTGAGCTGGCGGAAGGCCTTGTCCGCCTCCGCGTCGTCCGGCCGGGCCAGGCGCGCCGGCTTGCCCTCGCGCAACAGGGCGAGGGCCGGCTCCATCACCGCGATCTGCGCCTTGGCCTCGGCGTCGCCGCCCTTGGCCTTCTTGCCCAGGGGCACGATGCGCTTCTCCAGGCTTTCCAGGTCGGCCAGCAACAGTTCGGTCTCGATGGTCTCGGCGTCGCGCACCGGGTTCACCGATCCGTCCACGTGGGTGACGTTCTCATCCTCGAAGCAGCGCAGCACCGAGACGATGGCGTCGGTCTCGCGGATGTTGGCCAGGAACTGGTTGCCCAGGCCCTCGCCCTTGGAGGCGCCGCGCACCAGCCCGGCGATGTCCACGAACTCCAACTGGGTGGGGATGATCTTGGCCGACCTGGCGATCTCCGCCAGCCGGTCCAGGCGATCATCGGGCACCGCGACGCGGCCCACGTTGGGCTCGATGGTGCAAAAGGGGAAGTTGGCCGCCTGCGCCGCCGCCGTGGCGGTGAGCGCGTTGAACAGCGTGGACTTGCCCACATTGGGCAGGCCGACGATGCCGCAATTGAAACCCATGGGTCGCCTTCGTGGTGGTCAGGGAGAGGGATTGGATGGGCTTTAAGATGACCGTCGCAACGCTTTCAGAAGAGCCTGACCGAGAGACGTATCGGCGGCCGGTGCCGCTGGCTCGGGAACCGCCTCGCCGTTCGAGGGCTTGTCCGCCTGGGCGGGTTTCTCGGGCTTGGGCGGCCGGGTGGCCTGGGCCACCTTGCTCATGAAATCGGAGTCGCGCCCCGCCACCAGCAGCGGCGCATAATCGGCCACCGCGTCCATAAGCGGCGTCAGCCAGTCACGGTCCGCCTTGGCGAAGTTGGACAACACATGGCCGTGCACCCGCGCCTTGTCGCCCGGATGGCCGATGCCCAGGCGGACGCGGCGATAGGCGTTGCCCAGGTGGGCATCGAGGGACCGCAAGCCGTTGTGTCCAGCGGCACCCCCCCCCGTTTTCACCTTCACCTTCCCGGGGGCCAGATCCAGTTCGTCGTGGAAGACGATCACCTGCTCGGGCGTCAGTTTGTGGAAGCGCGCCGCCTCGCCCACCGCCTGGCCGGACACGTTCATGAAGGTCTGCGGCTTGAGCAGCAGGACCTTCCCGGTCCCCCCCGGCCCACCGATACGACCGTCGGTCACCTGCGCCTGGAACTTGGAGCGGAACGGCCCCAGGCCGTGGCGCGCCGCGATGGCGTCCACGGCCATGAAGCCGATGTTGTGCCGATGACCGGCGTATGCCTCGCCCGGGTTGCCCAGGCCCACCAGCAGCAGCATGGCGCTCCCTCCAGTTGTCCGGGGCACGCGTCCCGGGACCGCCTGGTCAGGCCGCCCGCGCGCGGGGCCGTCAGCCCTCGCCTGACTCCGCGTCGCTGACCTCGGCCTTCAGGCCGGACGGCGCCGTCACCGTGGCGATGGTGAAGTCACGGTCGGTGATGGTCGGGCGCACACCCTCGGGCAGGGTCACAGCGCTGATATGAATGGAGTCGCCGACGTCGAAGCCGATCAGGTCCACGTCCAGGTGACTGGGCAGGGCATCCGGCGAGCCCACCAACTCCACATCATGGCGCACCACGTTGAGTACGCCGCCGCGCTTCAGGCCCGGGCAGCGCTCCTCGTTCAGGAAGCGGACGGGCACCTCGGCGGTCACCCGCGACGAGGCGCTGATGCGCAGGAAGTCGATGTGCTGGATGGCGTCGCTGACCGGATGGAACTGCACATCCTGGGCCATGACGCGATGCTGCTCGCCGTCCAGCTCCAGATGGAACTGGCGGGCGTAGAAGCCGCCCTTGTTCAACTCGGCCCACAGGGGGCGCGGGTCCATCTGAACGAGGACCGGCTCCTTCTTGTCGCCGTAGATGACGCCGGGGACGAGGCCGTCGCGGCGCACCGCGCGGGCCGCGCCCTTACCGGCCCGCTCGCGCCCCTGCACCGGCAGCGTGCTGATATCGGAC
>JANQGN010000095.1 GCA_028277295.1 Rhodospira sp. | reverse complement strand
CCAGGTCTTCCGCGAGCGGCGCGAGCACTTCACCATGGTCGTGGACGAGTACGGCACCATCATGGGGGTGGTCACGCTGGAAGACATCCTGGAGGAGATTGTCGGCGAGATCAGCGACGAGCATGACGTGCAGATCCAGGGCGTGCGCCCGCAGGTCGATGGGTCCTTCATGGTGGCCGGCGACGTCACCATCCGCGACCTGAACCGGGAGTTCGAATGGGCGCTGCGCGACGATGTCGCTAACACGCTGGCCGGCCTGATCCTGCACGAGGCCCGGCGCATCCCCGAGCAGGGGCAGGTGTTCCGCTTCCATGGCTTCCGCTTCGAGGTGGTGAAACGGGTGCGCAACCGTATCACCTCGATCCGCGTCACCCCCCCGGTTCAGGACGACTGGGTGGTATAGACGTCGCGGCCAGGGTGTCGGCCAGGGCATCGACGAACAGGTCTGCCTCGGCGCGGGTCAGGCACAGCGGCGGGCGGATCTTGAGGGTATGGCCGTAGCGCCCCGCCGCGCCGATCAATACCCCCCGCGCGCGCAACCCGTTGATGACGGTGCTGGTGAGGGCCGGGTCCGGCCGGGTTGGATCGTCCGCGCGGCACAGGTCGGCGCCGATGAACAGGCCGGCGCCGCGCACGTCCGCCAGGCGCGGGTCGCTGGCGGCCAGGGCCTTGAGGCGTGTCATGACATGGGCGCCGACGGCGCGGGCGTTGTCTTGCAGGGCCTCCTCGGCGAGCGCGTCCAGGACCGCGAGTCCCGCCGCCGCCGCCACCGGGTTGCCGCCGAAGGTGTTGAAATACCCCACACCCTGGCAGAAGCGGGCCAGCAGGTCGGGGTGTGTCGCCAGCCCCGCCATGGGGTAGCCGTTGGCCATGGGCTTGCCCATGGTGACGATGTCCGGGATCACGCCATGCCGGCCGAAGCCCCAGAAGGCATCGCCGGTGCGCGCGAACCCGGGCTGCACCTCGTCGGCGATGAATAAGCCCCCGGCGGCGTGAATGGCCTCGACGGCCGGCGCCAGGAACCCCGCCGGGTCGGCGAACACGCCATCGCTGGAGAAAATGGAATCGCAGATCAGGGCCGCCGGCCGATGTCCGCGCGCTTGCAGCGTCTCGATGGCCTCCTGGACGCCGGCGCGGAACCCTGCGGCCACGTCCTCGCCGACCAGGGCCGGCGCCGGCGGCGGGACGGTGCACACGTGCGGCGGCAGGGTACCCGTCTTCAGGGAGGACGGGGAGATATTCGTCACCGCCCAGGTGTTGCCGTGATAGGCCGTCGCGGTGACAATGAAGCCGGTGCCGCCGGTGCTGGTCATCGCGACGCGCAAGGCGAGATCGTTGGCCTCGCTGCCGCTGCAGACCAGCACGACGTTGGACAGCGCGCGCGGTAGCGCCGCCTTGAGGCGATCGACGTAGTCTTCCGTGACCGGGTTCAGGTATCGCGTGTGGATGTTGAGCGTCGCGACCTGCCGGGCGATGGCCTCGACGACGCGCGGGTGGCCGTGACCGACGGACGGGACGTTGTTGTAGAAGTCCAGGTAGCGGGTGCCGTCCGCCGCCTCCATCCAGCAGCCGCTGGCGCGGATCATCTCGATCGGGTTCCGATAGAAAAGGACCGACGCCGCGCCACCGTTGGCGCGCCGACGCGCCAGCAGGCTACCGGGCCGTTCGGCGTCGGCGCGCGCGGCGTAGGCGTTCATGTCCAGGATCGGGCGGACCGTCGGTTCCATGGTGGGCGTGCTCCGTGGGGGCGATGTGCGATCGACCGGCTGGCGGCTGGGGACGGTGCCGGCGCCGGTGCGGTGGTCTCGCCGTCAGCCGGGGGTGCTCAGGAACCGCTCGGCCAGCGCCAGCGTGCCGTCGGTGTAGGGCGCGCCCAACTCCTGGGCGGTGGGGGTTTCGGCGTGACTGGCCAGCCAGGCGGTCAACAGAAGCCGGCGCAGCATGACGAAAGTGGACAGCATGGCCTCGTCCTCGGCGCTCAAGGGCGCGACGGTGCGGTATCCCGCGACCCAGGCGTTCTGAAGGTCGGGGATGTAGGGCTCGTGTTCGAGGAAGCTGACGGCGGCGGCGAAGTCGTAGCCGAACCAGCCGAAGCCGCAGTCATCGAAGTCGATGACGCCCAGGCGATCGCCGTCGACCAGAAGGTTGGCCAGCCGCAAGTCGGCGTGGATCAGGCCGAATCGGTCCGGGGTCGTGCCATGGGCCGCCAGACGGTCGCGGAGCCGCTGGCTGGTGCGCTCCAGCAGCGCCGCGCCCTTGGGCTCCAGCCCCATGGCGGCGCGCCAGTCGCCCCAGTGAGGCGCCGGCCCGACCGTGGTGGTCCAGGTCCAGTGTTTGCGCTGGAAGCCTTCGGGCCGGCTCCAGGCGCGCGCATGATTGTGCAGGCGGGCGCTGATGGCGCCCAGCTTGTGGAACCCCTCGGTCAGGTCTGAGTCGGGAGAGGGCTCGGCCCCGCTCATGAAGGCGAACGCCACCACCTCGCGGTGTTCGCCGTTCAGATCGAAGGTGGCGATGTGGCCCCCGCCGGCCACGGTCAGGGGCTCCGGGGTGTCCACGATGTGGTGGGCGCGCAAGTCGGTGATCCAGTCCAGTTCCGATTCGATCTCGCGCCGCGTGTGATAGCCCGGGCGGTGAACGCGCAAAACAACACGGGTGCCGGCCTGGGTGTCCTGGGCCAGAAAGGTGGCGTTCTCCGAGATGTTGAGCAGCGATACCTGGGCGTCGGGCGCAAGACCCCATGTCGTGAGCAGGCCGGTGGCGCCGGCCTGGAGCGTGTTAAGCATCTCTTCGTTGTACAATCCGGACATGACGTGCCTTAATTCGTTGGGTTCAACAAAGACGGATGAGATGCTACCCCCAAAATGTGGCACTTACAACATTTCTGTGTTGCACTTGGCTCCGAATTGGGGCTTGCTAAGGGTCGCGTGATGGTCCGGCGCGGTGATCCCGAAGACCGGCGCCATCGGTCCGCCACGCCAGTCGTTCGTCGCATACGGAGCGAGGTTCCGCCATGAAACTGACCCGTCGAGGCTTCACCCTTGGGTCCGCGGCCCTGGCCGGGATGACCACGTTGGGGCCGTTCCGCCAGGCGCGCGCGATGCGCACCGATCGCCTGAACATTCTGTGCTGGGAGGGCTACAACACCGACGACGTGCTCGGCCCGTTCCGCGATCTGCATCCGGATGCCACGCTGCGGGCCGAAAGCGGCACCTCGGATCCGGACATGATCAACAAGCTGCGGGCGGGCGAGGTGAACGTCTGGGACCTGATCAACGTCAATCAGCCCTGGGCGCGCGGCCAGCTCTATCCGGAAGGGCTGATCATGCCGCTCGATAAGGCCCGGTTCCTGCCCTACTTCGACCGCATGCTGCCGGAGTTCCAGGGCCCCTATCCCCTGGCCTTCGGGGACGACGGTGAACTGATCGGCATGCCGCAGCGCTACGGCCCGTTCTCCTTCGTCGTCAACACCGACAAGATCAGCCGGGCCACCGCCGAGGAGCAGGGCTGGAAGCTG
>JANQGN010000091.1 GCA_028277295.1 Rhodospira sp. | reverse complement strand
GGTGGCTTTGCAGCGCCAGCACCATCCCCGAGAACAGCGTGGTCAGGCCGACGACGGGCAGCGAGTAGTAGCCAATCTCCACCATCTGCCGGCCGATCAGGCGCGGATAGAAGGGCGGCCGCACCATATGGGCCAGGGCTCGCCCGGTGAACAGCGCGAAGCGCCCCACATGCTGCACGAAGGACAGGAAGACGCGCCCGATCAGCGCCAGCAGGGTGGTCATGCCGGCCGCTCCGTCCGCGTTTCCGGCGCGCCGCCGGACCCAAGGTAACGGCGGGCATAGCGCGGCCCCAGGCCGGTGAGAATCTCGTAGCCGATGGTGCCGGCGCGCGCGGCCAGGTCGTCCACGGGCACGCGCGGACCGATCAGGTCAATCAACCCTCCCGGACGAACGTCGGGATGGTCGCCGGCGGCGGTAACGTCGAAGGTGGTCAGATCCATGGACACCCGACCGATCAGGGGAACGGGCGTCTCGCCCACGTGGCCGACGATCTGGCCACCGCTGGCCCGGGGCAGGCCGTCGGCGTAGCCGATCCCCACCGTGGCGATCCGTGTGCCGGCGCCGGCCCGATGGGTGGCACCATAGCCAACCGACGCGGGAGCGTCAACGCGCCGGACTTGCATGATGCGACCCTGCAGGCGAATCACCGGGGCCATGGGGTTCGGCCGCCCCGGGGTCGGATTGACGCCATACAGGGCCACGCCCGGCCGCGTCAGGTCATGGTGGGCGGCGGGCCCCAGGAAGTGCCCCGACGAGTTGGCCAGGCTGCCAGGCAGGCCAGGGAAGCACGCCCTGGCGGCCGCGAATGCCGCGATCTGGGCGGCGTTGAGGGGGTGGCCGGGGGTGTCCGCGCAGGCCAGATGGCTCATGATCAACACGCTGTCGAAGGCGGCCAGCGGCGAGGGATCGGCCTGGAGCAGGGCATCGATCTCGGCGCCGCTCAGGCCCACCCGCGTCATGCCCGTGTCGACCTGAAGAACGGCGGGAGCCCGCGCGCCGCCCGGGCCGGCCGGCCCAGGTGGACCGGCGTCGGCGCGCGCGGCCCAGGCGGTAATCTGCTCAAGGCAGTTGAGCACCGGGATCAAGCCGGCGGCGGCGAACGCGGCCTCGGTTCCCGGCGTGGGGCCGGACAGGACGAATATCCGCGCCTGGTCCGGGAGGGCGGAGACCAGGCGCAGTCCCTCTTCAAGCTGGGCGACAAAAAAGTCCCGGCAGCCGGCCGTGTAGAGGGCGCGGGCCACCGGCGTCGCGCCCAGGCCGTAGCCGTTGGCCTTGACCACCCCGCCGCAGACACAGCCGGGCCGAAGACGCGCCTGAAGGCGTCGCCAGTTGCCGGCCAGGGCGTCCAGGTCGATGGTCAGGATTCCACCGGCGGTGGGCGCGACCGCGGGGTGGGCGCCTGGCACGATCCTGGCGCGGAGGTGGGAGTCGTCGGTCACGATGGCGCTTTCAGGCGGCCCGGCCCCCATAGACGAAGCCCGCGTCCTCCACGGCCGTTTCGATCACCGCGTCCGGGGCGTCGCCCGTGACCGTCACCGTGCCGGTCTCCAGGTTCACGGCGACCGCCTGGAGGGCCGGCGCGGCCTCCCTGATGGCCGTTTCCACGGCACGGGCGCAGCCGCCGCAGGTCATGCCGGCCACATGATGGGTGCTGGGCATGGTTGGGGTCCTCCGTGAGGGTGGGGTGAGGCGGGTGGTCCCGCCAGGCGTTCGGTTGCTTGACCCTGCCTGCCCTGTGGGTTTGCCGCCACTCCTCAGATAGGATCCCCACGCTACTCCCGCCAGGGCATGATGGGCACGGTCGAGATGGAATGCTTCGGGCTGCCCTCTATCAGCTTGTCGCTGACCACCAGGTAGATGAGCACGTTGTGTTCCTGGTCGTGGAACCGGCGCACCCTCAGGCGCTTGAACAGCACGCTGCGGCGCTCCGAGAACACCACCTCGCCGTCGTCCAGGTCCTCAAGGATGGTGATCGGACCCACCTGGCGGCAGGCGATGGAGTTGTTGGAGGGGTCCTCCGCCAGCCCCACGGCGCCCGACAGTCCGCCGGTCTCGGGCCGCGACAGGTGGCAGACAACACCCTTGACCTTGGGGTCTTCCAGCGAGTCGATGCAGATCTTGTGGTTCGGGCCGACCAGCTTGAACACCGTGTCCACGCAGCCCACTTCGCCGGCCATCGCGGCCGGGGTCAGCGCGAGCAACGCGGAGGCGGCGGCGGCGAAAGCGGCGTGGCGAGCGGGACGCGGCATGGCGGCGGGTCTCCGTGTCAGGGTTTGGCGGCCTTCATGTGGTCCACGAAGCGGGCGAACAGGTATTGGCTGTCCTGGGGCCCGGGCGATGCCTCCGGGTGGTATTGCACCGAGAACACCGGCTTGCCCTCCACGGCCAAGCCCTCCACGGTCCCGTCGAACAGCGAGGTATGTGTCTCCGTTACACCCGCCGGCAGACTGTCGCGGGCAACCCCGAAGCCGTGGTTCTGGCTGGTGATCTCCACCTTGCCAGTGGTGTGGTCCTTGACCGGGTGGTTGGCGCCGCGATGGCCAATGTCCATCTTGTAGGTAGAAGCCCCCAGCGCCAGCGCCAGGATCTGATGGCCCAGGCAGATGCCGAACACCGGCTTGCCCGTCTCGACCAGCCCGCGCACCACCGGCACGGCGTAGGTACCGGTGGCCGCCGGGTCGCCGGGGCCGTTGGACAGGAAGATGCCGTCAGGCGCGTGGGTCAGGATCTCGTCCAGGGTCGCCGTGGCCGGCACCACCGTGACTCGGCAGCCGTGCGAGGCCAGGGAGCGCAGGATGTTGCGCTTGGCGCCGAAGTCCATGGCCACCACGTGGAAGGCGGGTGTTTCCAGAACCCCGTAGCCCTCGTCGATGGTCCAGCGGGTCTGATTCCAGGCGTGGGTTTGGGCGCAAGTGACGTCCTTGGCCAGGTCCTGGCCCTCCAGGCCGGGCAGGGCGGCGGCGCGGATGCGCAGGCCCACAAGGTCGAAGCGGCCGTCCGGAGCGTGCACGATCAGGCCATTGGGCGCGCCGGTGTCGCGGATGCGCCGGGTGAGGTGACGGGTGTCCACGCCGGTCATGCCCACCAGGTCGTGGGACGCCAGCCAGGCATGCAGATGCTGGGCGGCGCGCCAGTTGGACGGATCGGTGACCGCCGCGCGCAGGATACAGCCCCGGGCGGCGGGGGTGATCGCTTCCACGTCCTCGGGATTGGTGCCGACGTTGCCGATGTGCGGGAAGGTAAAGGTAATGATCTGCCCTGCGTAGGAGGGATCGGTCATGACCTCCTGATAGCCGGTCATGCCCGTGTTGAAGACCACCTCGCCGCCGGCTTCGCCCGTGGCCCCGAGGCCGTGACCCCAGAGAACCGACCCGTCGGCCAGAACCAGGGCGGCGGTGGCGCCGGCGGGACCGGGCGTGGGCTCGCCACCGGAAAAGGAGGAGGAGGTCATATCGGGTATCCCAAGGCCGGAGGAGGGCGGCCGGGCGGGGCCGCGGGCATGCGGTGCGGGCCCAGTCCGCGCGGTTGCTTAGGGGATCGGCGGCGCCAAGTCAACGGCGGCCCGGCCGCCGCAGGGCTCCGAACTCGGATGGACAAACGTTCACAAAACGCCTTCCGAGAGGACCGGAGCACGCGATGGAGATCCTTCGGTCGCTTCACTCCCTCAGGATGAGGTTGTTTTAAATGGACAATCCTCATCCTGAGCACCCAGAGGGTGCGAAGGATCTCCAACAGAGACGCGCAACCTAAGCGTCTGTCCGGAAAGCCCTGACAAACACCACATTCGGCGCGCGACCGGGGAAGAGGTACACAATATATTGCGTTTCCCGAGACTTTCCGGACGGGCTCTAACGGATCTGTCATCCGAGTTCAGAGCCCTGCCCGCCGCCGCGTCGGCACCGCATGTGACCCTTGCTTGGTTCGCCGCATCGCCCCCGCCTAGGCCGCCCGTCCCATGACCTCTGGAGAGGTTGACCCCAAGGGGTTTGACACGGGACAGCTTTGGGCTTACCTCCCGCCGACGTGCCCCTGGTCCGCCCGCACGGTGCGTGACCACGGTCCTTCGGGGAGAGGTGGCGGGGGGCGCCGCCGGCACGGATCAAGGATCATCGCAAGGGGACGAGGCCGCATGCTGCGAGATCGCCTGAACGAGGACTTGAAGGCGGCGGTTCGCGCCAAGGACCATCGCGCCATTTCCACCATTCGCCTCATCCTGGCGGCGCTGAAGGATCGCGATATCTGCGCCCGGGGCCGGGGTGAAACGGTCGAGGATGACGACATCCTGCGGATGTTGCAAAGCATGATCAAGCAGCGTCGCGACAGCATCGCCATGTACGAGCAGGGCTGCCGCATGGATCTGGCCCAGCAGGAGCAGGAGGAACTGGATATCATCCAGGCGTTCCTGCCGCACCAGTTGGACGCGACGGAAATCGACTCGGCGGTCGACTCGGTGATTGGCGAGATCGCCGCCCAGGGCCTGAAGGACATGGGCCGCGTGATGTCCACCCTGCGTGCGCGCTACGCCGGTCAGATGGACTTCGGCAAGGCCAGCGCCATCGCCAAGGCGCGGCTGGCGTAGCGGCGCGACCGCCCACGGCGCCGTGGACGTGAGAGCCCGTCCGGAGAGTCTCGAAAACCGCACGGTGGTGTGTGTCGATCCGCGAACAGCATGCCGCATGTGGTGTTCTTCAGGGCTTTCCCGACAGACACTGAGAGCCCGTCCGGAAAGTCGCGGGAACCGCAATATGTTGTGTGCCTGTGCCCGAATCGCACGCCGTATGTAGTGTTTTGCAAGGCTTTCCGGACAGACACTGAGGCCGGACAGTCCGAGACTCCGGGAGTCCGGCCAGGGAGAGTCGTCTCATGGCCCTGCCGCCGTCGTTTCTGGACGAGTTGAAGGTTCGGGTGCCGCTGGCCACGGTCATCGGCCGCCGGGTGCGGCTGATCCGCAACGGGCGTCACCACAAGGCCTGTTGTCCATTCCACAACGAGAAGACCCCAAGTTTCCATGTCTATGACGATCACTACCATTGCTATGGCTGCGGCGCTCACGGCGACCTGATTTCCTTCGAGATGGCGGCCGGCGGGCTGTCGTTCATGGAGGCCGTGGAGGCGCTGGCCGCCGAAGCGGGGCTGGAGGTCCCCAAGCCGGATCCCGCCACCCGCGAGCGGGAGACCCGCGTCGCCAGCTTGCAGGAGGTGCTGGAAGCGGCCTGCGTCTTCTTCGAACAGCGGCTGCGTCTGCCAGAGGGCGCGGCGGCGCTGGACTATCTCGCGCGGCGGGGCCTGGAGGACGGGACCATCCGCCGCTTTCGGCTGGGCTACGCCCCACCGGGGGGCGCGTTGCGCGCGCACATGAAGCGCGAGGGCCTGGCCGACGACGACACCCTGGCCGAGGCCGGCCTCCTGGGGCGCCCTGACGATGGTCGCGCGCCCTATGAGATTTTCCGGGACCGCGTGCTGTTCCCGATCACGGACGGTCGGGGGCGGGTCGTCTCCTTCGGTGGCCGGGTGCTCGGGGATGGTCAGCCCAAATACTTGAACGGTCCCGAGTCGCCGGTGTTCGGCAAGAGGCGCATGCTCTACGGCCTGGCCCAGGCCCGCGAGTCGGTGCGGGCCAGCGGCGAGGTCATCGTCGCCGAGGGCTATATGGATGTCATCGCCCTGGCCCGCGCCGGCTTCGGCCAGGCCGTGGCGCCGCTGGGCACCGCCCTGACCGAGGAGCAGCTTGAGCGGCTGTGGTCGCTGGCGCCGGAACCCGTGCTCTGCTTCGACGGCGACACCGCCGGCCAGCGCGCCGCCGCCCGGGCCCTGGAGCGTGCCTTACCCCGTCTGGGCGCCGGGCGCAGCCTGCGGATCGCCCTGTTGCCGGCGGGGCGTGACCCGGACGATCTGCTGCGCGAGCAAGGCACGGTCGCCATGCGCGCCGTGCTGGATGGCGCCTTACCGCTGGTCGAGCTGTGTTGGCGCACGCTCCGCGCCCGGCACCGCATGGACACGCCGGAACGCCGGGCCGCCCTGGAGCGTGACATCGAGCGCGCCGTGCAAACCATCGACGACCGCGCCGTGGCGCAGCAGTATCGGGGGGCGTTGCGGGACCGCTTCTGGGCGGAGATCAAGGCGGCGCGGGGCGCGGGACCGCGCGGCGCCGGGCGGGACGCGCGCGGGGCGCGAGGACGGGGCGCGCCATCCCCCCCGCCACCCCCCCTGCCCTTGCCGGCGACCGGGCTGCCGGCGGAGCGGGTGCGCGAATGGGTCTTGCTGGCCACGGTCATCAACCATCCCGATATCCTGGATCGGGTGGCCGAGCGACTCGGGACTCTGCTGTTTGCCGACTCGCGGCTTGACTCATTGCGCGCGGAAATCCTAATCACCTACGGGGCCAAGGTGGGCACGGGGGATCACCTTGACAGGGATGCGTTGGTGGACCATCTGAGATCGGCTGGACTC
>JANQGN010000532.1 GCA_028277295.1 Rhodospira sp. | reverse complement strand
TTCCTCGTGTGACTTGCTGAAGAAGCGTTCCAGCACCATGACGACGAACTCCATGGGGGTGTAGTCGTCATTGAGCATCAGGACCTTGTACATGGCGGGTTTCTTGGTCTTGGGGCGCGTCTTGATCACCACGCCCGTGTTTGGCCCGCCGCCGCCAGGACCCTCGTCCCCATCCGAACCAAACAATGGATCAGTCATCGATCCGTTCCGCTTCCTGTTTCGCCTGGTGCGATCGTGTGGCCGATGTCACCCGCTTCGCAAGTTCGTCGCCGGATGCGTGCCTTTCGTTCCATCACCCGGCCCATTCTGGCGCCATTCCCCGAGGGATCCCCGGCGGCCTTTCCTCGAGGCCCCGGAGCCTCCGCCCCCGGTCCGCCCGGGGGCGGCGGGGTGGCCGTTCCGGGCATTGTAGGGGGAGCGAGGTGGTCCAATCAAAGACTCAACAGCGAGGCGGTCGGTTCGCTGTCGGCATGCCTTTCACCGCCTCGATATGGGACCGCCCGCCGGTCGCCGCAACGGCGCGTCCCGCCGATCGATCGGCCCCAGACCGGGGCGTCTTTCCGTGACCCGAGTCGCGTTCGTCGGGCCGCCGGGCCCGCGAGACGCCAAGGACGTCGATCGCTCAGGCCGAGACCTTGCGAACAGCCTGTTGCAGCCCGTCCAGCAGAACGCCCCCTTCGGCGCCGCCGTCGCCCTTCATCCGACGGGACAGGATCAGGCGGATGGTATCCACATGGACCCGCAGCACCCCGGCCTCGGCGCGGGTCGGGGCACCGTCGATGCCCTCGATGAACCGGCATAACTGGTCGCCGACCACCGTGATGAGGTCGTAGCCGAAACTGCCGCCCTGGCCCTTCATGTCGTGGGCGACACGGAACAACTCCTTCTTGGTTGTTTCCGCGTCCGGAGGATCATTCATCAACCGATCGCAGATGCGGCCGAGTTGCGCCGCGTCCTCTTCGGCCCATACGAGATAGTCGTCCTGGAGATTGGCGATCAGCGCTTCGGCCTTCTCGATGGCCGCGAGATCGACGCCTTCGGCGGTCACCGGTGCCTTGTGGGTCAGGTCATCCGGTGGCGTAATGAACTCGGCGTCGTCGGTGTCGTTGATCATGGCACGCTCCCCTGTCCGGTTCGGCCACGCTGCATCCGTCGCCGACGCGTGGGACTCGTCGACAGTGACCCGGTTCGCCCGCCGCCACGACCTCCCGCCGGGTATTATTACCATTCTTGTCGGCGGCCGGGGAAGCGAAGGTTCACCTGTGGTATGGGCGACCCCGGGGTTTGCACGGCCCGGTCATGGCCTGGTCACGGCGCGATCCGCACGGTCAGGGGCGCCAGGCCCTCGACCTCGGCCTGAAGGACATCCCCTGCCCGGACCGGGCCGACGCCGGCGGGCGTGCCCGTGAACACCAGGTCGCCGGGGCGCAGGGCCACCAGCCGCGAGACCTGGGCCAGGATATCCGCCAGCGGCCAGATCATGTCCGCCAGGTCGCCCCGCTGGCGCGGGCTTCCATTGACCGTCAGGGTGATGCGGCCCCGATGCGGTGGGCCGTCGATCCCCGTCAGGGCCGTGGCAGGGGTCAGGGCGCCCACCGGCGCGCTGTGGTCAAAGCCCTTGGCCATGTCCCATGGCGCGCCAGCGCGCTTGGCCTGGGCCTGAAGGTCCCGCCGTGTCATGTCCAGGCCCACGGCATAGCCGGCCACCAGCGCCAGGGCGGTGGTCGGATCCAGGTCGCGGCCGTCGGCATCCCCCATGGCGCCGATCGCGGCCACCAGTTCCACCTCGGGATGGAACTCGGCCGTGGCTGGCGGATAGGGCAGATCGCCGCCGCCCGGCACCACCGCGTCCCCGGGCTTGGTGAACACCACGGGCGGGTCGCGGCTGGGATCGTTGCCCATCTCCCGGGCGTGGTCCGCGTAGTTGCGGCCCAGGCAGAAGACCCGGCGCACCGGGAGCAGCGTGTCGGTCCCCAGGATGGGCAGGGCGACCGGCGGCGGCGGCGGAAACAGGAACGACGGCATCGACAACCTTTCCTAGGGGCTGCGGGCGCTGGGCGCCGGGATCACTCGCCGATGGACAGCAGCAGGCCCTTCACCCGGGCGAGCCGGAACACCCGCAGGAAGAAGACCGCGGCGGCGATCAGCAGCACCCCATTCAGGGCCACGGCGGCGGCGAAGTGGCCCAGGTTGAAGGTGCCGTCGAACATCACCTGACGCATGCCCTCGAACACGTGGCTGGGCGGGAAGGCGTAGCCCACCGCCTGCAGCCACACCGGCAGGGTCTCCATGGGATAGTAGATGCCGCTGATCGGCCAGAAGGCGAAGATGAGGATCCAGGGCAGGCTCTCGGCCCCAAGGCCGAAACGCAGCACCAGGGCGCTGACCAGCAGCCCGATGACCCAGCCCATCACCAGCATGTTGGCGAAAAAGGCCAGCAGCGGCAGGCCCAGGCCGTAAATGTTATAGGCATAGAACAGCCAGGCCAGCACCGTCGCCGGCACCAGGCCGATGAGGGTGCGGATCAGGCTCATGCTCATCAGCGCGCCCACCAGTTCCAGCGGTCGCAAAGGGCTGACGAACAGGTGGCCGAGGTTGCGGGCCCACATCTCTTCTAGAAAAGACAGAGACAGGCCGAGATTGCTGCGGAACATGACGTCCCACAGCAGCACGGCGGCGATGAAGATGCCCGCGGCCTGGGCGACGAGCGAGGACTCCTCGGCGAGGAAGCTGGTGATGAAACCCCAGGTGATCATCTGCATGATCGGCCAGTAGGCCAGTTCCAGCAGGCGCGGGACCGAGCCGCGCATCACGTACCAGTGCCTGAGCATGAGCGCGAAGACGCGACGGGGCGCGAAGGCCCGGGCGGCATGGGTTTCCCGATGGTCGGCGGCGGCGGGCCCCGACGGGCGATCAAACGGCATCGTCCACCTTGCGCAAGACATGGAATACATAGCCGTACGAGTCGCCGAAGCGGCGCCATATGTTGATCTCGCGGTCGTTGGCGTCCAGCACCCGGGTCAGGGCTGGGCCGGCGTTGGCGCGCAGGGCGGCGCTACGCTCGGCCAGGGGATTGAAATAATCGTCCCACCATGCCTCGCGCGGCAGGATGTGGGTGCCCAGCACCTCAAACCCCTCGGCGACGGCCCGTCTGGACTTCTTCTTGACCGTCAGCAACTGGATGCCCTCGTCCTCCTCCCAGTAGGCGCGGGCTTCGTCCGGCGGCGTCTTGGTCAGCCAGGCCACGTCACTGGCCACCAGCAGCCCGCCCGGCACCAGCAAGGGCCGCCACATCCGCAGACCCTCGACGAACCCCGGAATGTAGATACACCCCTCGGCCCAGATCAGCGCCACCCCCTCGGGCTCGTGCGCCAGGTTGAAGAAGGACTGCTGGCGGGTCTCGATCAGGGTGGACAGGCCGGCGGCATCGGCGGCCATGGCCAGCCGCTCCAGATAGGGGCGGTGGCTGTCAATGGCCACGACGGAATGCTTCAACACGCGGGCCAGCACCAGGGTCTGACGGCCCGGGCCACAGCCCAGGTCCAGGATCGCGCCCGGCGGCAGGGGCGGCAGGGACCGCGCCACGGTCTCGGTCATGGCGTCGCTGCCGGGGCCTTCGCGGGGCAGGTCGTGGTGCAGGGTGAAGAAGGCGTCCCAGTCGATGGTGTCGTCCACGGTTCCGGTCCCGAGAAGGGGCGATCCCTTGGGCGCGCGTATGGGGGCTGTCGGCGGGGTCCGCGACCCCGGGGCGCCGCGAGGGAGGGCTGCCGCGTAGTGTAAGGGCATGCGCGCGGCTTGGGAAGACGGGCGGCGGCATCGTGTCGCGGAGTCGCCCGGTATGCGCCATATTTTCTCCGTCTCGACGTGGTGTTCTGGCGGGTGTCACGATGCCGGAGCCATGATGGCGCCAGCATCGGAGAGGGCGGTCCGCGCGGCGGAAAGCCCGTGGGCGTCGGGGGCGTATCGGACGGTTCAGGAGGTGCACATGAAACGGCTTGGAATGCTCCTGATCGCCGGGCTTGTCCTGGCCGGATGCGGCGGGGGTCCGGCCAACGACAGCTATTGCCGGCAGGTCCGTGACGGGGTGCGTCCGGTGACCAATTACGCTGTCGAGCGCTGCGGCGGGTACATCGGCACACCGCGCACCACCCGGCCGCGCAGCTACCGCGGCTGCGGCCGCGCCTGCTGGGGACCCGCCGGATGAGCGGGGTTTTCGGCGGGATGCGCCGACGGCTCACACCGCCGGCTGCTGCTGGGTGATGCAGTGGATGTTGCCGCCGCCCCAGGCGACCGCCAGGGTGTCCACGGGCACCACCTGACGACCGGGGAAGGCGGCGC
>JANQGN010000069.1 GCA_028277295.1 Rhodospira sp. | reverse complement strand
CCATGCGTTCGCGATCAAGGACCGCGAGGGCAAGACAACGGGCGTGCGCGCCCCGTGGCGCGATTACGACGCCGCGCGCACCGGCTATGCCACGGTGGGGGACGAGGGGTCGGTCACCACCCTGAAGAAGACCTACCCCACGGAAGCCGAGGCCAGGGCCGCCGCCCAGGCCGCCATGAACAGGATCGGCCGCGGGGAACGGTCTTTGTCCCTCGACCTGGCGCGCGGCCGGCCGAAGGCCATCGCCGGTCAGCCCCTGACCGTGACCGGATTCCGGCCGGAGATCGACGCCGTGGACTGGATCACCGAAACCGTCACCCACACCATCACCGGCGACGACGGTCTGTTGACCAGGATCGCCTGCCAGGAACGCACCGGCGCCGCCGAGGACGGCAAGGCCCCCAACACCGCGCCCACCGCCGCCACATCCCAGGCGCAAACCACCTGGGACACGGGCGAGGACTGGGGGCGGTAAGGCCGTCAACCGCGATCCGTGCTGTCGAGGCGGTCGCGCAAGGCCCGAAGCGCCGCATCGGCCAGCCATGCACTGCGGTTGGTGGTGACGCTGTCGATCGCCGCGACAAGCGTCGTGTCCATGGTGATGTTCAGGCGGATTGTGCGACCGGTCACCGGCGCCGTCGCCAACAGGATCGCCGCCACCTGAATGTCCGGATCATCCACCCGCACCGCGCCCAGGGGCGTCGGCTCCGGCAAGGGATCGCCATCCTCGATCATGCCCGCCAAATGCAGGGCCAGCGCCGCCTGGGCATCTGCGAAGCAGGACTCCACCGTGTCTCCCGCCCCCGCACAGCCGGGGAGGTCCGGAAAGAAGGCGCCGAACCCGCCCTTATCGTCGGTTTCGATCACAACCGGATAGGTCCGTTGAACCATGCCCAAAACTCCTGACCGCCTTAGCGAAGGCGTACCCCGCTTTGCTTTTCGATGCTCTTCAGGGTGCCGACCTTCAAATCTCGTTTGGGGTGGGGCACTGTCACACGACCGGGCTTGGAGGGATGCTTGAACTGCACATGGCTGCCGGTTTGGCCAACCTCAAACCATCCATCCGCCTTCAGGTCTTTGATGACATCCCGGCTGTTCACCGCGCCTCACCCCTTTTGCTCTGGGCACAGTTATACACACAATCGCGCACCAAGGCCAAGCCAAAATGCGCGATCGTGTGTATGACGGGATGGGGATGGGTCACACCAGGTCGTCGATATCCAGGTCCAGAGCGCCGGCCAGGGCCTTAAACGTGGCCACGGACCCGGGCTTGCGCCCGTGCTCGATCTCGGAAATATAGCTCTGCGGGACGCCAGACGCCTCGGCCAAGGCGTTCTGCGACAACCCGCGCCGCTCCCGCCAATAGCGCAGACATGACACCTCTCCAGACAACAGACGCTCGGCATCCTCCAGGGGGATGGTATCGCGCTCATCCACCTGGGCGGCCGCAAGACTGTCTTCCAGGTCTTCCAAACGCTCCAACAGGGCCTCGTATTTGACCCGGGGGAGGGTGACCGTATCCTCTGG
>JANQGN010000493.1 GCA_028277295.1 Rhodospira sp. | reverse complement strand
AGTGCCCACTTCCGTCGAGATTGACCGAAACCGAAATCCGGGTTTCCTTGGTGGCACGCTCGAGTCTGGCTTGGCGCATTCTTTGTTTCCGTGCTGCTTGGGGATGGTCGCATCGTGTTAGCAGGAAGTGATCGTCCCTGCCAGAACACTAACCTGGAAGCGACGCTCAAAATGGACGTGACCACAAAGCAATGGCAAGGATAGGATGCGAGGCCCATGGTCACGCACATATCGTGCGGACGCAAACAGGGTTGGCAGGGTGGCTTAAGGCTCAGTTTTTTGGGCCGCGAGGGGAAGATTGGCATGACGGGAGATTTAGGCGTGGGCGAGGACAAGGTTGGGCGAGGAGAGGACGGGACCGTGACCGAACAGAACAATGACGACGGAGCCAGCCGCAAGGCGATACCGGACCCCGTGGATGTCTATGTTGGCCAACGCCTTCGCAAGCAACGCACCCTGTTGCGTCTTAGCCAGGAACAACTCGCCCGCGCCGTCGGCGTCACGTTTCAGCAAATCCAGAAATACGAACGCGGCTCCAATCGCATCAGCGCCAGCCGATTGTACGACATCGCCAAGGTGATGGGCGTGCCCATCAACTTCTTCTTTGACCATATCGAAGACGAGATCGACGGCCGTCCGGAGGCGCATATCGACGGGCTCGCGGAACCCCCCTCACCGGCCTACACCCAGTCCGAACTCACACGCAGTGAGACCCTTGATCTGGTCGCGGCATACTGGAAGCTGCCCACCGACGACATCCGCCGCAAAGCCCTCGCCCTGCTGCGGTCCATGTCGGGCCTGAAGGACAAGAAGGGCGAGCCGATCCCCGACGCGCCAGATAGCCCCGACGCCGCCGACGACGACGACGAAGACGTGTAGTCCCCTATCGTGACTCTGGTGCCCGTGTCACCCCCCTGGCAAGCTTGACCAGGGATCCGAACGCGGATGACGGATCTGTGATGCCCCTCTACTCCGAAGAAGATCCGTCGTCTTCCGAGGACGATCAGGATGCCAGGGGCTTCAGGTTTTCGGGCGTCATCCCGACGGAACGCGGCGACGGACCGATCTCCATCGACGGGCCCGATCCTCTCGGATAGAACGTCATGATCGATCGTCCATCCGCGTTCGGAGCCCTGCAGCGTTAACCGGTCGGAACCCCTGGCGGCCAAGCTCCGGCGTGACCGAAACGTCGGGCATGGAAGGCGCCGAGACCCGCGTGTCACGCGGTGGCGAGACCGCTGGCCTCTCACGGAGACTGGACCTGTGGACGTGCCGGCATTGATCCTTGAGCACTGGGATGGCGTGCCCGAGTCGCCGCTCGGTCCGCTGGTTCTGGTCAGCGATGGCGACGCCTTGCTGGCGCTGGACTTCCCGCCCTTCGAGACGCGGATGCGAACGCTGCTCGCGCGACATCATGGAGCCGCGGCCATGCGCCCCGGTCGCGTCCCGGCCTTGATTCGCGCCGCCCTCGCGGCCTGGTTCGCAGGCGATCTCGGGGCCCTGGACACGGTGCCCACACGCGCGGGCGGCACCCCGTTCCAACGATCAGTCTGGACTGCCCTGCGCGCCATCCCGCCAGGCGAGACCAGAAGCTACGGCGACGTGGCCACCGGTTTGGGCAAGCCGGGCGCGGCCCGCGCGGTGGGCCGCGCCAATGCGCTCAACCCCCTGGCCATCGTGGTGCCCTGTCATCGGGTGGTGGGGTCATCCGGCACGCTCACGGGGTATGCCGGGGGCCTAGCGCGGAAACGCTGGCTGCTGGCGCACGAGGCGCGATACCGACGGTGACGGTGTGACCCACCCATTCTTCATCACCCCTCTCGAAGCGCCCGACGGGCATCGGCGAAAGCGGCGGGGGCCAAGGTTCGGGTGATGTCGGAGACCGCCACGGTGCCCACCTCGCCGTGCGGATAGTAGGCCGAGAAGGCACGCACCAGACGCCAGTCGCCGGGTAGCCCTGGTGCCTCGCCCGGCCCGGCGAGCACCTCCACCAGGATGCGCACCGACCCAAGCCAGGTCTCGGCCACGTCCCCGGTCGTGAGGGCAGCTTGCCAGGGTTTTGGATCCGAGTCCCGGCGCCGCACCGCCTCGGCGACCCATTCCGGCGTAGTGCCGCCTGGTGTTGATCGACCCGAGGTCTTATCCGTCCGATCACGATCCGGATCGTCCTCGCCGGCAACGAAAGACCTGGGGACTCGGTCGCGATCCATCATGGCGAGATCCTCCAGACACGCGGTGAACGGACTCACACCAGCGGCGGATGTGATATGATTTATCATCCCCGGGGCGCTTGGCAGGTGCCCCCATCTTGACAGCATGGCGCCGTGAAGCGGTGCCTGAGAGGTACTGGTCACTCTCAACGACCGTCGGTTATGAAACGGGCGATCTCGGCCGGTCTCCCCGTGACCGACCTGCTTCCATCATGCCCGCAGGGGCTCCCATCGCGCCACCCGCCGTTGTCTATGTCAATTCGCAAACCCGTGGCACGGCCGGTGTTTTTTCCTTGCCTCCGCGGCCCACCAGGACCACCTTGGTCGGTGGTAGGCCCATCGGCGATCCAGGAGGTGCGGACGTCGCCCGCCCCTCGAGCGTGCCAGCCTTGACTCCCGCTAGCGGCCTCCCTAAGGTCCGTGGGGCTATCGGGCCGGACGCCATACGGAGTCCGGTCCGTGCCGTCTTCAGGGCCAGCAGCAAAGGGCGAGACCATGAGCGCCAGCCGTCTGTTGACCAATATTATGCCGCCCCGGGTAGCGGGCGGGCCGGGCAGCATCCGGCGTCCCCGCGCACCGCGCAATGCCGTCGCCCCGTCCCTCGAAAGGTCGGCGATCTGGCGTGAGCAACGACAGCCTTGGCCGCGCCGGGACATCGCGCCAATTTAGGTCGGGGCCAGCCGCCCGCGTTTCGGCCCACGGGGTAGCCGCACTCATTGCAGAAAACCTAACATCGCGCCTGTGGTGAATCCGTGGCGCATTGATCGAGCACCGGACTTGGCGGGTCGCGGCACGGTCCGTCCGCGGCGATGCCCGTTGGCCAAGGCCCGTTGGCCAACGCCAGTGAATCGCCAAGCGTGGGTCGGCGGAGGAACAGACCCGTTCGCCGGATCTCCACCGCGCGGCGTCCGTCCCAGGCTCGGTCCCGTCGCGATCGTGACGGAGTTTTCCGAAAGGCAAGCAATGGATATCTCCGACCTGATCACACCGGAAGGCGTTATTTGCCCTCTGAAAGTGACAAGCAAGAAGCAGGCCTTGCAGGCCCTCGCCAAACAGGCCGCGAAGGTTACCGACCAGGACGAGCGCGTGATCTTCGACACATTGCTGGAACGCGAGCGTCTGGGATCCACAGGTGTGGGCAACGGAATCGCCATCCCGCACGGTCGTCTCGCCGGACTGACGGCCCTCCACGGCGTGTTCGCCACCCTCGGCAGGCCGATCCACTTTGACGCCGTGGATGATCAACCCGTAGACTTGATGTTCCTGTTGCTGGCCCCCGAATCGGCCGGCGCCGACCATCTGAAAGCCCTGGCCCGGGTCTCCCGCCTGCTCCGCGACCGCGCGATGTGCGAAAAGCTGCGCGGTGCCGACCGCCCAGACGGCGTTTACGGGCTGCTGACATCGCACCGCGCCAGCCAAGCCGCCTGATCGATCCGCGGCACCGGTTCCCGCGAGGGGCCGACCGAACGAGAACGAGCCCCTCGCCCACACCATCAGCGCATCCATAACCGCCGTCGCGTCCCCTGGACCCGACCCATCGTCTCATCGCCAAGGGAAGCAGGTTGGCAAGGCCGACCGGCCACCACGCCTTGTACCAACGGCCATTGAGAGTGACCGGTGCGGTCCGGGGCCGCTCGGCGCATGAGTGTCTTACTCCGCCGCCGCTGGTGTGAGCCCCCCATATTGCTTATCCCAAGCGCCGTGCCCGGGCCCGCGAACTGTAGTATAGTACAATACTCAGGTTCACGACGCAGACCGAGGTCCCCATGCACACCACAACCCTGCGCTCCGTGGCTGGTTCCGTGATGATGGTCTTGCCACAGTCTCTGCTGGACAGGCTCGACCTGGACGCTGGCGGCGCCGTAGACCTCACCATCGAGAACGGACGCCTGATCGTCGCCCCACGGCCGGTGCCCCACCCCTCCCTCGATGACCTTCTGGCCGAGCACACGTCACTGGACCGGCGTCCCCATGAGGAACGGGCCTGGCTGGACAACGGCCCGGCCGGACGCGAATTTCTTTGAAAGAACCCTCGGCGTGGAACGGGGTGACGTCTATCTGGTGTCCCTGGATCCGGCCCGGGAGCACGCGCGCCAGGGGCGTCGCCCCGTTCTTGTGATCTCTCCGGCGGCCTTCAACCGCGCGACGGGAACACCTGTTGTGGTGCCGATCACCAGCGGTGGGCGCGCGATCGGCGCGGAAGGGTTCGCGATCTCTCTGGATGGCCTCGCGTGCCGAACCACCGGCATCGTCCGCTGCGACCAGCCCCGCGCCCTGGACTTCGACGCCCGCGCCGCCCGCAAGGTCGAGACCCTGCCCGCCGAGGTGGTCGCCGCCGTGATGGCCCGCCTCGCCGCGTTGTACAGTTGAGATTGGCGCCCGCGCCCCACCGCTGACGGACCGCCAGGGCGATCGCCCTGAAGAACCGCCGCCCTCCCTTCCCGCGCCGCCAGGATCGGACTACCATCGCTGGTCCGTGTTTCCGTGATCCCGGCCCGGAAAGGAGTTTCCCCATGGCGGCGCGCATCATCACCGTGGCCCAGCAAAAGGGCGGCGCCGGCAAGACCACGCTCGCCGCCCACCTGGCCGTGGCCTGGGCCCGGCGCAAGATGACCGTCGCCCTGGTGGACATCGACCCGCAACGCAGCCTGGCCGCCTGGCACGCGCTCCGCGCCGACGCCAATCCCAACGGCGCCGATCTGCACCTGTCCGACGTGGCCGGCTGGCGCCTGGGCACGGAGCTGGACCGCCTGCGCGGACGCTTCGACATGGTGGTGGTGGATACGCCCCCCCATGCGGAAACCGAGGCGCGCGCCGCCGTGCGCGCCGGGGACATGGTGCTGCTGCCGGTGCAGCCCAGCCCCATGGACCTGTGGGCCACCCAGCCGACGGTGGAGATGGCGGAGAAGGAAAGCACCACCGCCCTGATCGTGCTCAACCGCATGCCGGCGCGCGGCAAGCTCCAGGACATCATGCTGGAAAAACTGCTGGAGGAAGGCCTGCCCGTGGCCCACACCCGGCTGGGAAACCGGGTGGCCTTCGCCGCCAGCATGATGGAGGGCAAGGGCGTGGTGGAGCACCAACCCAGTTCGACCGCCGCGCGCGAGATCAACGCCCTGGCCACCGAGGTCATCGCCACCCTGAAGGGGCGAGAGAAGCGGCGCTGAGGATCGCGCCGCTCGGCGCCTCCCCCCATCGCAGAAACGGGCTCCTATCGCAGAAACGGGTTGGTCTGACGCTCATGCCCGATCGTCGAGGCCGGTCCGTGGCCAGGGATGAAGGTCACGTCATCGCCCAGCGGCAGCAGGTGCCTTTTAATGGCCTCGATCAGGGCCGACGGATCGGAGCGCGGAAAGTCGGTCCGTCCCACCGATCCCGCGAACAACACGTCACCGACAAACGCCACCCTGGCCTCGGGCTCGAAAAAGGCGATGTGGCCGGGCGTATGACCGGGGCAATGCAACACCTCCAGGGTCAGCCCGCCCACGCTGACCGTGTCGCCGTGGTCCAGCCAGCGGTCGGGGCGCACCGCCTCCGGCGAGCCCCCCCAACCGAAGAATCGCACCTGCTCGCTCAAGTGATCGATCCAGAACGCATCCTCGGCGTGCGGCCCCTCGACGGGTATGCCCAGATCCCGGGACAGCGGGCCCGCTCCGGCGATGTGATCAATATGGCCATGAGTCAGAAGGATCTTCTCGATCGTCACCCCCTTGTCGGCGGCGGCGGCGGTCAGACGCTCCACGTCGCCACCGGGATCGATGAGAGCCCCGGTCATGGTCGCGTCGTCCCAGGCGAGCGAGCAGTTCTGCTGAAACGGGGTAACCGGAATGACGACGACGCTGAGGGCCATGGGGCGGGTTCCTTTCGTGTCCTCTCTGGCGAGCGGCTCTTGACGCCCCTCTAACCCGCCCAACCGGCCGGAGCAAGAGGGGCGAACACCGCGTCAGGAACCACGACCAAGTCTCTCTCATCCGGTCCATGAGGAAAGCTTGGTTGTGTGGGGCTTCCGTGGCCTTTACATGTTCGCGGTTTGGGATCAGCCCCACTCCCCGTCCGAAGACCCTCCCGCCCCCGGATGGTGCCCATGACGTCCCCCCTGCCCACCTCTTCCGCGACCACGCCTTCCGCGACCACGTCTTCCGCGACCACGTCCGACACCCCCGCCCCCTCGCGGTGGCGCGTGACCTTGAGCGGCGTGCGCGCGGTGATGCCGATGATGCCCGGGATCATTCCGTTCGCCCTTGTCTCGGCGTTCGCGGCGCGGGAAGCGGGCATGTCGCTGGTCGAGGCCATGGGCCTGGCCACCATCGTGTTCGCGGGCGCGTCGCAGATCGCCTTCGCGCAGTTGCTGGGCAGCGGCGCGGTGGCGCCGGTGATCCTGCTCACGGTGCTGGTCATCAACCTGCGCATGGTCATGTACAGCGCCACCCTGGCGCCCCATCTGCGCGGGGAGCCCGCGTGGCGGCGCGCCCTGGCCAGTTACATCCTGACAGATCAGGCGTTCGCGCTGACCATCAACCGCTACACCGAAGATCCGCGTCAGCCCCACCGGCCGTGGTTCTTTTTCGGCACCGCCATTCCCTTGTGGGTGGCGTGGCAGGGGATGACGCTGTTGGGTCTGGTGGCGGGGGCCCAGGTGCC
>JANQGN010000466.1 GCA_028277295.1 Rhodospira sp. | reverse complement strand
CACCTCGCCCAGGGTGATGGCCGAGGCGGGGCGCGCCAACTGAAAGCCGCCGCCCACGCCGCGCCGGGTCTGAATGAACCCGGCGGTCGCCAGGTTGCGCACGACCTTGGTCAAGTGATTGCGGGAGATCGCGAATTCCCGGGCGATCTCGTCGGTCGTAAACAGGCGGTCTGGCTCCGCGGCCAGGCGCATGAGAGTCCGCAGCCCATAGTCGGTGAAGGAGGTAAGGCGCATGGGTCTGGTCCGCCGTCACTAAATAGGCATTTACAATACCTATTTTAAGGGCGTAAATAGGCATATGGAATGCGAATTTAGGCCCGTCGGCAATGGTGCGATGGGTCGGTCACAAAATGGAGACATGGGTCATGTTCTGCTTCCAGTGCGAGGAGACGTCGTCGGCGTCGGGATGCACGGTCAGGGGAGTGTGCGGCAAACCGGACGACACGGCCAGCCTCCAGGACCTGCTTCTGTTCGTGCTGCGGGGGCTGGCGTGGCACACGGAGCGACTGGCGGCGCGGGGGACGCCCGATCGATCGCATGACGCGTTCCTGCGCGAGGCCCTGTTCGCCACCATCACCAATGTCAACTGGCGCAATGACCGCTTCGAGGCCCTGATCGAGGACGCGATGGATCGTCGCGATCGGCTGGCCTCGGTGGCCCAGGCGGGGGCAGACGCGCCCGAGGCCGCGACCTGGCACGGGCCGCGTGCGGATTACGTGGCCAAGGGGCAGGACGTCGGCATCCTGACCACCGAGGACGAGGACGTCCGCTCGTTGCGCGAGTTGTTGGTGATCGGCGTCAAGGGTATCGCCGCCTATGCGGCGCATGCCGCCGTGCTGGGTCGGCAAGACCCGGATATCGACGCTTTCCTTGCCGAAGCGCTGGCATCCACCACACGGGATCTGTCCATGGAGGCCATGGTCGCCTTGGTGATGCGGGCCGGTGCCATCGCGGTGCGGGCGATGGCGATCCTCGACGAAGCCCACACCGACACCTATGGACATCCTGAGGCCACCCGAATTGCGCTTGGCGCCGGCGCCAACCCGGGGATCCTGGTCAGCGGCCACGACCTGAAGGATCTCGAAGAGTTGCTCAAACAAACCGCCGGCACCGGCATCGATGTGTATACCCATGGCGAGATGTTGCCGGCCCATGCCTATCCCGCGCTTCGTGCGTATCGCCATCTGGTGGGCAACTATGGGGGCGCCTGGTGGCAGCAGACCACCGAGTTCGAGTCGTTCAACGGCCCGATCCTGCTCACCACCAACTGCCTGGTGCCGCCGCGCCGGCACAACACGTACCTCTCCCGCCTGTACACAACCGGCGCCGTGGGATATCCCGGCGCGGTCCATGTCGCGGACCAGCCCGACGGCGGCGAGAAGGACTTCTCTGCCCTGATCGCCCAGGCGCGAACCTGTCCGCCGCCGACGCCGATCGAAACCGGCACCGTGATGGCCGGGTTCGGGCATGCCCAGGTCCTGGCGCAGGCTGACAAGATCGTGGAGGCGGTGTCCTCCGGCGCCATCCGGCGGTTCGTCGTCATGGCCGGGTGCGATGGACGCCGCCATGATCGAACGTATTACACCGAGGTCGCGCGCGCTCTGCCCCAGGATGCCGTGATCCTGACCGCGGGCTGCGCCAAGTATCGGTACAACAAGCTGGATCTGGGGGACATCGGCGGGATACCCCGGGTGCTCGACGCCGGCCAGTGCAATGACTCCTATTCGCTGGTGGTCATCGCTCAGGCGCTGAAAGA
>JANQGN010000396.1 GCA_028277295.1 Rhodospira sp. | reverse complement strand
GCCGGAATGGGGCATCCGCGCCATGGCCCGGATCCTCATCACCTATCAGGACCGCCATGGGATCCGCACCCCGCGCGGCATGATCGGCCGATGGGCGCCCGGGCACGAGAACGACACGGCCGCCTATGTGCGCGCCGTGGCCGGGCGCCTCGGCGTGGCCCACGACACCGCCGTGGATGTCCACACTTACGCCGTCGCGCGGCCTCTGGTGGAGGCCATCATTCGCCACGAGAACGGCCGGCAACCCTATGCGGACGCCGTGATCGACAAGGGCCTGGCGCTGGCCGGCATCGAACCGCCGGTGCTGATCACGGCGGTTGATCCCCCGGGGCTGCCGCGCAAGCCCGACCCGCGCCCGCTGCACAAGACCAGCACGGGCCAGACCGGCGCCGCCGGCCTGGTTGCCGCCGCTGGAACCGCGCTCACCGTGGCCGCCGACAACGCCGACGCGGTGCTGGACGCGGCCACCAACCCGGCGGTCCGCGCCCTGACCGAGGCCGCGCCCTGGGCCGGGGCCGCCCTGGCGGCCGTGGCCGTGCTGGCCATCGGTCTGATGCTGGCCCGCAAGCATCGCCTGGAGCGCGGATGATGCCCGGGTGGGTCATGTCGCTGGCCGGCTGGCTGGGGCGGATCGCCCTGGCCACCGGCGCCGCCCTGGTCGCCCTGTGGCAGGCCCGCCGGACCGGCCAGGCCGAAGCCCATGCCGACACCCTGGAGACCGTGACCGATGTTCAATCCCGCATGCTGGACGCGGCGGGGGATCGCCCTGGTGATCGCGGCGCTCTGGTTGACCGCCTGCGCGACGGCCGGTTCTGAGGCCCCCGCCGTGGTCTGTCCGCCCGTGGTGCCCTATGACCAGGTCACCCGGGACCGCGCGGCCGGCGAGTTGGAAACCTTGCCGGCCGACGCTGCCTTGGTTGCCATGATGGCCGATTACGCGGTGATGCGCGCCCAGGCCCGCGCCTGCGCCCGCACCGAGTGACGGAGGCCCATCATGCGTAAGCTGGACGCGGCCCGGGCCGCGCTGCTGTCCGCCCCGTTGGGCATCCGTCCGGATCAACTGCTGACCTTTGCCCAGAAAGGCCAGGTGTGGAGCCGGCGCGGCCCCCGGAATCGGAACTTTCAGGTCACCTACGAGGCGCATCTGATTGTCACCGACTACACCGGGCCGCCGCGCAATCTGCTGTTCGTGATCACCGACTGGCTGCACCAGAACAGCCCGGCCGCCACTGACGACGCCGTGACGTTCCATGTGGACATCCTGGACCACGGCAAGGCCGACGTGTCCCTGCGCCTCGACCTCAAAGAAACAATCCAGGTGGATGACCTGCCGGAGGGGCTCCGCCTGAGCGCGCCGCCCGATCCCGACGCCCAGGCCATGGATATGGCCGCGCTGTTCCCGAACATGCCGGATGTGCCGCCTGGATCTCCGGCCGATGACTGACGGCGCGGGGAGCATTGACGCCTGGTTGGCGGGCTTGCTGCTGCGTCTGGAGCCGGCCGCGCGGAAAACCGTGGTGCGCGATCTGGCGCTGACGCTGCGTCGGCGTAACGCGATGCGCATGGGTGCCCAGGAAAGCCCCGACGGGGACCCATGGGAACCTCGCAAGCCGCAACAGGACCGCCATGGTCAGGTGCGGCGGGCTGGGAAGATGATGCGCGGCCTCAGGCGGTTGCGCCGCATGCCGATCACCGTCCAGGGCGACGACGCCGAACTCGGCTTTCGGGGCCGCGACCGTCGTATTGCCGCCGTGCATCACTTCGGGGGCGTGGATGACGTGGTCGATGGGGTCGAGGCCGACTATCCGGCCCGCCCGTTGCTGGGCATCGCCGACGAGGACCTGGCCGTGGTCCGCGAACGCCTGTTGGCGCACCTGACCGGCGGTACTCTCTGATACCAGCCGGCCTTGACCCTGACTCGTCAGGATCAAGGCCATACGCGGCTTCGCCGCGCCGGCGCGGTCGCGTCGGCCGATATGATCCGATCCTGATCCACGCTGTCATGCGTGGATAAGCCTTATCCACGCATGACAGCGTGGCGTCGCTCCGCCGAGCGTGGTCATGCTCCGTCCATGGATCAGACCACCGCCGATCTGCATCGCCGCGTCGCCAACGTGGCCATTGTCGGCACCATCGCCGAGGTGGACCACGACCGGTCTCGCGTGCGCGTGGACATCAACGGCCGCCTGTCGGACTGGCTGCGCTGGCCCGCCGACATGGGCCGCAACTATCGCCGCTGGCGCCCGCTGCGCGTGGGGATGCAGGTCGGGCTGACCTGTCCCAGCGGGGATCCGGCCAATGCCTGCATCAACGCCATCCTGCACACGTCGGACTTACCGCCGCCGGAGACCGATCCGGAATCCGACGCCGTGCATTACGAGGACGGCACCGTGCACCGGTACCACAGCGGGGCTCATGCGCACCTGCTGGACCTGCGCGCCTGTGACGGCTCCGCCCGTGTCCTGACCGGCACGGCGGAGACCCTGGTGGCTCCCGATCGGATCGAACTGCGGGTCGGCGCGTCCGAACTGGTCATCACCGGCGATACCATCACGATCCGGGCCGGCCGGATCGACCTGAACCCGTGAGGTCGCTCGCCATGCCTGCCGCCGTCCGCCTCAGCGACCGATGCACCGGTCATGGATGCTGGCCGCCCCGGCCGAACGCCGGCGCGAGCGGCGACGTGTTCGCCAACGGCCGGGGCGCGCACCGGGTGGGCGACCCGTGGCAGCCGCACACCTGCCCGAGCATCCCCGAGACCCACGCGAGCACCCAGGCGAGCGGCTCCCCGACCGTCTTTGTGAATGGCCGCGCCTGGGCTCGTGTCGGCGATGCCATCGCCTGCGGGAGTGCCAATGCCACCGGCTCCCCCAACGTTTTTGTGAATGGATAAGGAGGCCCCCATGGGCATCGGCATGAACCGCGCCACGGGCCGGCCTCTCGCCGACGAGGCGGAAGACATCGTCCAGTCCGTCCAGACCCTCATCACCACCCCGATCGAAACCCGCATCCGCCGGCGCGGGGTGGGCGGGCGGGTGATCGACCTGATCGACAGCCCGGGGA
>JANQGN010000367.1 GCA_028277295.1 Rhodospira sp. | reverse complement strand
TGGCCGTCGATGTAGCCCACGCGGGCGGCGCCGATGGGGCCCAGGAAGGGCAGGCCGGACAGGGTCAGCGCCGCCGAGGCGCCGATCATGGACACGATGTCCGGGTCATTTTCCATGTCATGGCTGAGCACCGTGCAGACCACCTGGGTCTCGCACTTGTACCCCTTGTGGAACAGCGGCCGGATGGGCCGGTCGATCAGCCGCGAGACCAGGGTTTCCTTCTCGGAGGGCCGGCCCTCCCGCTTGAAGAACCCGCCGGGGATCTTGCCAGCGGCGAACGTCTTTTCCTGGTAGTGGACGGTCAGCGGGAAGAAATCGATCCCGGGACGCGCGGTTTTCTCGCCGACGGCGGTGCACAGCACCGTGGTTTCGCCCAGCGAGGCCATGACCGCGCCGTCCGCCTGGCGGGCGATGCGGCCGGTCTCCAGGACCAGCCGGCGGCCGCCCCAGTCGATTTCGGAGCGGGATACCTTGAACATGGACATGCGTTTATCTTTCCGTTGCAGGCTCGTCGCCGCCGGTATGCGCACCCGCCGGCCGCAGACTCGCGCGAGAGCCGGACACCCCAATCGAATGACGGCGCGGCGCGTCACACGGCCGCCCCGTCCGGTGGACCGGAGGAGGCAGGGGACGTGACGCGGTCGCGGCGGGACGAAGCGGGGGGCCGGCGTCTCGGCCGGACCGATCACGGGTCCGGCGTGCCGGGAGCGGGACCCCGAGCCAAAGCCCGGGATCCGCGACGCGCGGGGGGCGCTGGCCCGCGATCGGCGTGAGGATCGGCCCCCGCGGTCCGTTGGCGGACGGCGTCTTCATGGCCGGCTCACGGCGCCCTGGTGGCCCGTGAGGAAACGTCGGGGACACGGGCCGATCCCCTCTTTACTTGCGCAGGCCGAGTCGGCCAATCAGGCTTTCGTAGCGCGCCTGTTCGCACGTCTTGACGTAGTCCAGCAGCCGCCGACGCTGCCCCACCATCATCAGCAGGCCGCGGCGCGAGTGGGTGTCCTTCTTGTGGACCTTGAGGTGTTCGGTAAGGTTGCTGATCCGCTCGGTGAGGATGGCCACCTGGACCTCGGGCGACCCGGTGTCGCCGTCCTTGGTGGCGTATTCCTTGATGAGGTCCTGCTTGCGTTCGGCGGTGATCGACATCGGGATACACGACTCCAGTCTGCCGGGGCACGGTCCCCGGATCGTCAAGAGGGCCGGGGGGCGTCCCCCGGAAACGGACAGAACCGGACGGCGTGGGCGGCCGATGCCGCGCCTCCGTCCGGCTTCGATCGGACGATGACAAGAGGGCCAAGCCCGTCCCGGCGCCGCGGGACCTCGGTCGACCCGATTACAGATTCATGACGCGGACCGGTCGGACTTCGCCGCCCACAATCCGCACCATCGCCACCAGGCGCGACCCCGCCATGGCCCGTAAGACCATGCCGGCGCCCACCTCCTTCGCGGGTGCCCCGTTCACTGAGGTGCGAGACAGCACTGGCAGCGCGGCCAGCGGCTGCCCCAGGGACAGGCGGCAAGCTTCGGCATCCGTCAGGGCCAGAGCCGGGATGTCGTCCAGCGCGGTCTCAACGGACAGCAAAACCTCGGAAGGGTCGAGACTATGCCCGAGGGCATCGATCTTTTCCAGGGAAATCGCTTGGGATTCGCCAAATGGACCACAGGCCAGCCGGCGCAAACCGGTCATGTGGGCGCAGGTGTCCAGCGCCTTCGCCAGGTCACGGGCCAGGGAACGCATGTAGGTGCCCTTGCCCGACCGGACCAGCAGCGTCAGGCGGTCGGGATCGACCTGGGCCTCGGCCTCGGTGGTCTGGATGTCAATGGAGTCGATCCGCACCGTGCGCGCGCGCAGGTCAACCGGCTGGTCGGCGCGGGCCAGGTCATAGGCTCGCTTGCCGCCCACCTTGATCGCCGAGAACCGGGGCGGCACCTGCTCCACCTCGCCCAGAAAGGCGGGCAGGGCGGCGCGCACCGCGTCCAGGCCGGGGCGGTGGGCGCGGGTCTCCGTAACCTGGCCCTCGGCGTCGTCGGTGTCGCGGGACTCGCCCCATCGGAGCGTCAGGCGGTAGACCTTGCGCCCATCCATCACATGGCTGACGGTCTTGGTGGCCTCGCCCAGGGCGATGGGCAGGACACCCGTGGCCAACGGATCCAGGGTGCCGCCGTGGCCTACCTTGGCCGCCCCGGTGCGCTGGCGCACCAGGGACACAACGCGCGTCGAGGTGATCCCCTGGGGCTTGTCGACCACCATCCAGCCGTGGATCGGCTTGCCCGTCCGCCTACGCCCCATCGCGCCGTTCGCTCTCCGGGGTCTCGGGGTCACCGGTATCGCTGGTGTCACCGTCCCGCTCGTGATCCAGGTCGCGGGCCACGTCCGGGCTGTGCAGGATGGCGTCGATGCGGTCGGCCGCGTCGAAGGTGTCGTCAAGCGCGAAGCTCAGGTCAGGCGCGTACTTCAGGTGTACGCGGTGGGCCAGTTCATGGCGCAGGTATGCCCTGACGCGCTTGAAGCCTTCGAGCGTCTCGGCCTCGGCCGCCTCGCCGCCGCCCAGCGGCACCACGTAGACGGTGGCGTTGCGCAGGTCGGGGCTGACGCGCACCTCGGTGACAGTCACCGGGCGCCCGGCCAGGGCGGGGTCGCGGATGTCGCCCCGCTCCAGGATCCAGGCCAGGGCATGGCGCAGTTCCTCGCCGACGCGCAACTGGCGCTGGCCGGGGGCGCGGGCGGACACATGGGAACCGGTGGAGCGGGCGGCGCCTCGCCTCATGATGACGGGACTCCCTGGTTGGGTGAGATCATGGGGGATGGGGAGAGAGATCGCGATCGGCGGGTCACGGGAACTGTCGAGAGCAAAAGCCGCGTGATCCGGAGCGAACCGCGACGACGATTTACTTCAATATCAAGACACCAGGGTGCAAAGATCACATGCCTTGGGACCTATCGTGTTCACGCTTTTCGTTTGTCCTGCCTGTTTGTCCTGCGCGACCTTTGCTTTCTCGTCATTGCGAGGAGCGTGAGCCCCGAAGCAATCCAGGGCGGAGTACACCGTGTTTCGCCCTGGATTGCATTGCCCGCCCCGCCGGTTTCGCTTGGCGAAACGTGCGGGACGGGCTCGCAATGACGTGGCTCCGCGCTCGGACGGCTGTCCCCCTTGATCCATGGACGGACGGGGACCATAGGTGACCCTGACCTCGCCTTCCGGAAAGGCGGGCAGGCCCCGTGTCTGTCCGGAAAGCCTTGCAAGACATCACATACGGCGTGCGATTCGGGCGCGGGCGCACACCAGTTTGCGGTTGCCGAGACTTTCCGGACGGGCCTACAGCTCCGCCGCCACCTCCTCCAGTTCGAAGCACTCGATCATGTCGCCCACCTGAAGGTCATGGTAGTTCTCGAAGGACATGCCGCACTCGTAGCCCTCGCGCACCTCGCGGACATCGTCCTTGAAGCGCTTGAGCTGGCCCAGGCTGCCCTCGTGAATGACCACGTCGTCGCGCAGCAGGCGCACCTTGGCGCCGCGCTTGACCACGCCTTCGGTGATCATGCAGCCCGCGACCTTGCCGACCTTGGTGATGTTGAACACCTCGCGGACCTGGGCGTAGCCGATGAACGACTCCTTGAAGGTGGGCTCCAGC
>JANQGN010000332.1 GCA_028277295.1 Rhodospira sp. | reverse complement strand
TCCCATGCCAACCGACCTCCTAAAAGTCAGTCCGTTGAATCATAAAATCGATCCCATGGGAATCCCTGGCGACTCAACCCGAGCCCAAAGCACTCTAGGTACTGGCCAGGGCCGCCAACCACGCACGCAACGCCTGGGCGTGGGCTGGCAGATTCCGTTCGATGTCGAGGGCCAGTCTTTCGTTGTAGGTGTGGGCGGCGAGATTGCGGTCTTCGACCATGCGCAGAACGGACTCGCCCGTGGCCTCATCCAGGATGCCAGCGGTGACACAGGCGCGCATGGCGGCGCGCGGCGTATTGGCGACGACGCCGTGGCGGTCTCGAAGCGTTGCCTGGGCCGCCTTCCATGTGGCCTCGAAGGAATAGACGAAACGCAAGATACAGACATCGCGCCGTTCGACCGGCGGCAACGCCGTGTGGTCCAGCGCCGCGAACAATGTCGCCTGGGCCTTGGCGGCGACCTCCAACCGCTCGGTCAGTCGGTCCATGGAATCCCCTCCCGCCAGACCCTTGCCCGGAATGCCGGTGTCACCCTGCGCAGATCGACAAGATCGCAGGTCCAGGGCACCGTAGTCTCGTCCAGCGTGTCGCGCAGGTCACCGATGACGCTGGGCGAAAGGTCCGGAGGGGCGTCGATGGCGATGTCCACGTCACTGCCTGGATAGGCGTTCCCCGTGGCCCGGGAACCAAACAGCACCGCCCGCGCGCCAGTGCCGCGCAAGGCGTCGACCACGACGGCGCGCAGGGTCGCCAGGTAGCGGGCGTGGCGGTCGGCTTCGGATTCGTTGAGTGGGATCGAGGGTGTGCCGGGCATGGGGCGTCAGGGCTGCTATGCGGGTTGTCGTGAGCGCTGCTCTACCTTCGGCAGATGCCCCTTCAGGTACTGTCCGGTGTAGCTGTCCGGATGGGCGGCGACTTCTTCCGGCGTGCCCTTGGCCACCAACCGGCCACCACCCGCGCCGCCCTCGGGTCCCAGGTCGATCACATGGTCCGCGGTCTTGATGACCTCAAGGTTGTGTTCGATCACCAGCACGGTGTTGCCCTGGTCCACCAGATGGTGAAGGACCTCCATCAGCTTGCGCACGTCCTCGAAATGCAGGCCGGTGGTGGGCTCGTCGAGGATGTACAGCGTCCGTCCGGTGGCGCGTCGCGACAGTTCCTTGGACAGCTTGACCCGCTGGGCCTCGCCGCCCGACAGGGTGGTGGCCTGCTGGCCCAAATGGATGTAGCCCAGGCCCACCCGCTGCAACAACTCCATCTTGTCGCGGATCACCGGGACGGCCTTGAAAACCTCGGCCGCTTCCTCAACCGTCAGGGCAAGAACGTCCGCGATCGATTTGCCTCGAAACAGAATTTCCAGGGTTTCGCGATTATAGCGAGCGCCCTTGCAGACATCACAGGTGACATAAACATCGGGCAGGAAGTGCATTTCGATCTTGATGACACCATCGCCCTGACAGGCCTCGCAACGCCCGCCCTTGACGTTGAACGAAAACCGCCCGGCCTTGTAGCCGCGCGCCTTGGCCTCGGGCAGGTTGGCGAACCAGTCGCGGATGGGGGTAAAGGCGCCGGTGTAGGTGGCGGGGTTCGAGCGCGGCGTGCGGCCGATGGGCGACTGGTCGATGTCAACGATCTTGTCGATATGCTCCACGCCCAGGATGCCGTCGTGATTCCCTGGCAGGTCGCGCGCTCCGTGAAGGTGACGCGCCAGAGCCTTGTAAAGTGTCTCGATGACAAGGGTCGATTTGCCGCCACCGGACACACCGGTCACACAGGTGAAGGTCCCCAGGGGGATATCCACGGTGAGGTCTTGCAGGTTGTTGGCGCGTGCCCCCTGGACGGTGAGCACCTTGCCGTTGCCGGCGCGGCGCGTGCTTGGCACGGGAACGCAGCGGTGTCCCATCAGGTACTGCCCGGTCAGGCTCGCGGGATTGGCCATAACCTCTGCGGGTGTGCCCTCGGCGACGATGGTGCCGCCATGGCGGCCAGCGCTCGGCCCCATGTCCACCAGGTGGTCGGCGGTGCGGATGGCGTCCTCGTCATGCTCCACCACGAGGACCGTGTTGCCCAGGTCGCGGAGCCGCTTCAGGGTGCCGAGCAGGCGGTCGTTGTCGCGCTGGTGCAGCCCGATGGACGGTTCGTCCAGCACATAGAGCACCCCGGTCAGGCCGGAGCCGATCTGGCTGGCCAGGCGGATGCGCTGGCTCTCACCGCCGGACAGGGTGCCGGAGGTGCGCGACAGGGTCAGGTAGTCCAGGCCGACATCGGTCAGGAAGGTCAGGCGCTCGCCGATCTCGCGCAGGATGCGGCGGGCGATTTCCTGGTCCTTGGGGCGCAGGCGCTCCTCCAGGCCGTCGAACCAGGCCAGGGCCTCGCCAATGGCCAGGTCGGAGATCTCGCCGATGTGGCGGCCGTCGACCTTGACGGCCAGGGCCTCGGGCTTGAGGCGATAGCCGCCGCAGGCGTCGCAGGGGTGCGACGCCTGATAGCGCGACAGTTCCTCTCGCATGCCTTGGGATTCGGTTTCCCGCCAGCGCCGGGCAATGTTGGGAATGACACCCTCGAAGGGTTTTTCCGTTCGGTAGGAGCGTGTGCCGTCGTGGAACGAAAGCGCGATGATTTCGTCTCCGCTTCCGAACAGAATGGCCTGGCGGGCGCGCTCCGGCAGGCCATGCCAGGGGGTCGCCGTGTCGGCGCCAAAGTGCGCGGCCACGCTTTCCAGCGCCTGGGCGTAGTAGGGGGACGGCTGTCCGCCCGACGACCACGGCGCGACGGCTCCGGCGCGCAGGGACAGGTCCGCGTTGGGCACCACCAGGTCCGGATCAAAGTGCAGCCTGACCCCCAGTCCATCGCAAGTGGGGCAGGCGCCAAAGGGGTTGTTGAAGGAGAACAGGCGCGGCTCGATCTCGTCGATGGTGAAACCGGACACCGGGCAGGCGAACTTGGCTGAGAAGGTGGCGCGGTCGCCACTGGTGGCGTCTTCCACGAACATCAGGCCATCGGACAGGCCCAAGGCCGTCTCCACCGAATCGGCGAGGCGGGTTTCCAGACCAGGCTTCACGATCAGGCGGTCCACCACCACCTCGATATCGTGTTTGACCTTCTTGTTGAGCGCGGGGACGTCGGCCAGGTCATAGAGCGTGTTGTCCACCTTGACCCGCTGGAAGCCGCGTTTCCGAAGCTCGGCCAGGTCCTTGCGGTGTTCGCCCTTGCGGCCGCGCACAATGGGCGCCAGCAGGTACAGGCGGGCGCCCTCGCCCATGGCCTGAATGGCGTCCACGATCTGGCTGACGGTCTGGCTCTCAATGGGGAGCCCGGTGGCCGGGGAGTGGGGGATGCCCACCCGGGCCCACAACAGTCGCATATAGTCGTGAATCTCGGTGACGGTGCCCACCGTCGAGCGCGGATTGCGGCTGGTGGTTTTCTGTTCGATGGAAATCGCCGGGGACAGGCCCTCGATGGACTCGACGTCCGGCTTTTGCATCAACTGTAGGAACTGCCGCGCGTAGGCCGACAGGGATTCCACGTATCGGCGCTGTCCCTCGGCATAGATCGTGTCGAAGGCCAGCGAGGATTTTCCCGATCCCGACAACCCGGTGATGACCACCAGGCGATCACGCGGCAGGGTGACGTCGACGCCCTTCAAATTGTGCTCGCGCGCGCCGGTGACGCGGATGTCCTGGATCATGGCTTGTTTTCCGGATGACGGGGAGGGCCGGGATGGGTGGCGCCAGCCGGCTCTGCGGGGGCGGCGTCTCCCGTACATAGAGGCGCGCCGGAGGCACGGCAAGCAACCCGGCGAAGGCGCGGATGCCGCCCGCCCCTTGCTCTCGGCATTCCGGCCCGGCAAGGTGAGGAGCGGGCCCGAGTCGGTTGGGGGGTTGCCCGACGCTCCATGTTGGGATACACAGCCGCGCCTTCCGGATGTCATCGCCGGTTGGCGTGTCGGCACCGGGGGGACCGACGAGCGGCCCTTCCTATCCATCCGGACTTTTCCTTCGCCGGGACCCCAGTCGCGACGGAAGGCTACTCCTTGATCCAGATCGAAGGCATCTCGAAAGCGTTCGGTGGGCTGCAAGCGGT
>JANQGN010000321.1 GCA_028277295.1 Rhodospira sp. | reverse complement strand
TCAATGCGTCGTGAAGGCGCCGTCCATGGGGAAGGCGGCGCCGGTGGTCACGTCGGCGGCCTCGCTGCACAGGAACACGGTCATCTCGCCCAGTTGCTCCGGGGTGACGAAACGCTCGGTGGGCTGGCGCTCGCCCAGCAAGCGGCGGGCGGCCTCCTCCACCTCCAGGCCCTCGGCCTGGGCGCGGGCCTCGATCTGGCGCTCGACCAGCGGCGTGCGCACCCAGCCCGGACAGATGGCATTGACCGTCACGTGGCGCTTGGCGTTTTCCAGCGCCGCGACCTTGGTCAGGCCCACCAAACCGTGCTTGGCGGCCACATAGGCGGACTTGAAGGGGCTGGCCACCAGGCCATGGGCCGAGGCGACGTTGATCACCCGGCCCCAGTCGCGGGCCTGCATCCCTGGCAAGGAGGCCCGCATGGTGTGGAAGCAGGCCGACAGGTTGATGGCGATGACGGCGTCCCAGCGGTCTTGCGGGAAGTCCTCGATGCGATCCGTGTGCTGGATACCGGCGTTGTTGACCAGGATGTCCACGGGACCGAGGTCGCTTTCCGCGTGCTTGACCAGCGCATAGGCCTCGTCCGGGTTGGAGAGGTCGGCGTGGACGTAGATGGCGCGCACGCCGTGGTCCGCTTCCAGGCTGGCGCGGATGGCCTCGATCTCGGCCGGGTCGCCGAAGCCGTTGAGCACGATGTGGGCGCCGTTCCTGGCCAGGGCGCGGGCGATCCCCAGGCCAATACCGCTGGTGGAGCCAGTGACCAGGGCGATCTTGCCGTTCAGCATCTGTGTGTCCCTCCTGTCGTCTTCGTGCGGGCGCTGGCCTTCATGAGGCAAAGGCGCGCACCCATGGGAGTTGAGACCGGCGGGACGGGACTCCGCAAGAGGTTGCGTGCGGCGACAGGGGTGGCGGCGGCGATTTCGTTGCGGTTGCGCGCCCGTATTCGTTCTGTTCCGCGGCGGGTCCGTGTCTGACCCGCCCCCTGGGACGGGTCGAGGGGAGGCGCGGACCGGTGCCATGCGGATGAGTCGCGGCCATCCGATACCGCGACTACCGCACCTTGAACACCGACTCGGCGGCCGCGCGGGCGCCGCCCTTGGCCTCGATCATGGCGCGGGCGCGGGCGATCTCGGCTTCGAGCTGGGTGATATAGTGCCTGAGGTCAGCCACCGACATGACCTCAAGGTTGGGCGGCTGGGCCAGGACGGGGCGGGGGGCTAGATCGTCTGTGTCGTTGGGCATGGGCGACGGTCCTGTGAGGGGGGCACGGGTATGCTCCAACCCTACCAAGCCCGGTCGCCGCGCGAAAAGGCCGTGATCCGGACCTCCAGGGACCCCGAAACCGGATAAACGATCGTTGATGACGCGCTTGCCGAGAGGATCAGGGCCATAGCTGGAGATCCTTCCGTCGCTTCGCTCCTTCAGGATGAAGCTCTTAAAAGAGAAGTATCCTCATCCTGAGCGTCCCCAAGACGCGAAGGATCTCCCTCGGATCCGTGGACCTCACAAGATCGCTCATCCGCGTTTTGAGCCCGGTCCGGACCCCGCCGCTTGTGTGGGCATCGGTGGTGTCGCTAGGCTTCGGGCCCCGTCAACTGGCCGAGCGGAGACCGTCCATGACCCCCATAGCCCTCCCCGTCACCATGCCCTGCGTCGAAATCCGTGAGCCCGGCGGCCCGGACGTGCTGGTGCCGGCGGAGCGGCCGGTGCCCGCGCCCGGGCAGGGTGAGGTGCTCATCAAGGTGCATGCGGCCGGGGTCAATCGCCCGGATGTGATCCAGCGCCTGGGGCACTACCCCGCGCCCAAGGGGGCCTCGGACCTGCCGGGGCTGGAGGTGGCCGGGGAGATCGTGGCGCTCGGCGCGGGCGAC
>JANQGN010000220.1 GCA_028277295.1 Rhodospira sp. | reverse complement strand
AAGTGAAAGTCCTCATCCTGAGCGTCCGCGGGACGCGAAGGATCTCCAACGGAGACGAGCAACCTGACGGATCTGTCATCCGGGTTCGAAGTCCTGGCGGGACGGGCCATGGGCTTGTCTTGTGCGTCGTCTCCAGTATTGTGTGGCCGGGAGGCGCTGGTCGGGCGGGCGCGTCGGCGTCCCTGCCTCCCGTGGCAATCTCTCGGGAAGGTCCGTGAGGGGGGCCTTGGCCGGCGGTAGGGCGTTGACAAGGAAGGCATGAGCGGGATGGACGATTCAGGCGTGGTCCAGGACGGCGGCATGATCATCGAGGCGGATCGGGTGCGGGATATGATCCCGCATCGGTATCCCTTCCTGATGGTTGATCGCGTGATCGATGTGCGGTTGGACCAATCGGCCGTCGGCGTCAAGAACGTGACCAGCAATGAGCCGCACTTCCAGGGCCACTTTCCAACCATGGCGGTCATGCCCGGCGTTCTGGTCGTGGAGGCCATGGCCCAGACCGCGGCGGTGTTGGTGGTGGCGACCTTGGGGGTCGAGTCCGAGGGCAAGCTGGTCTACTTCATGAGCGTGGACAATGCCCGCTTCCGCAAGCCCGTGGTGCCCGGCGACCAGTTGCTGCTGGAGGTGACCAAACTGCGCAATCGCGGCAACGTCTGGAAGTTCGAGGGCAAAGGGACCGTCAGGGACACGGTGGTCGCCGACGCCACCTTCTCCGCCATGATTCTCGACAAGTAACTCCATTGCTCATTGAAACAGGCCGACGCGGCCTGGTGGATGCCTCATGCGCATCCTTCGCTGGCATGATGAGGCGCACACGCACGTCCGCACCCGATCATCTGTGTTATCGAGATCGAGGATGCCACCAGCCATGACATCCCGGTGCGGACCGGGATCAGACCATTGATCCGGCGCTTGCCGCTTTCGAGGGCGATTGTCTGAATTGTCTGATCTGCGTCACGCGCCAACCACCAGCGAGAGGGGCAAGCGCCTTCATGTCCTCCATCCATCCGACGGCGGTCATCGATCCCGCCGCCCGCGTTGCCGACGATGTGACCATAGGTCCCTATTGCGTGGTCGGCCCCGAGGTGACGCTGGCCAGTGGCGTTGTCCTCATGTCCCATGTGGTGGTGGCCGGCGTGACCAGCGTCGGCGCCGGCACGAGGGTGTTTCCGTTCGCCAGCCTGGGCCACCAGCCTCAGGACCTGAAGTTCCAGGGCGAGCGCACGGAATTGGTGATCGGCGCCGGCAACACCATTCGCGAGCACGTCACCATGAACCCGGGCACCGACGGGGGTGGCGGTGTCACGCGCGTGGGCGATCGCGGCCTGTACATGGTGGGCTGTCACGTGGCCCACGACTGTCGGTTGGGCGATCACGTGATCCTGGCCAATAACGTGCTGCTGGGCGGTCATATCGTCATGGACGACTTCGCCATCATCGGCGGCGGCAGCGCGGTACATCAGTTCGTTCGCATCGGCGCTCACGCCATGGTGGGCGGCGCCTCGGGGGTGGAAACCGATGTCATCCCGTTCGGCTCGGTGATGGGCAATCGGGCGCGCCTGTCCGGCCTCAATCTTGTGGGCCTCAAGCGGCGTGGCTTCTCGCGCGACGAAATCCAGGCATTGCGCTCCGCCTACCGCATGTTGTTCGAGGAGGACGGCGTCATCGCCGACAAGGTGGAGGCGGTGGCGGCCAGCTTCGACGGGGTGGCGCCGGTGATGGACATGCTGGCGTTTGTGCGGGGCGAGTCCCAGCGCGGTCTGTGCCGCCCGGCCTCCGGTCGCAACGGGTTGGCCTGAGGGTGATCCGGTGATCGAGACGGACGCCGAGGCGCCCTCGGACCTGGCGCCGGGGGCGCCGCTGCTGCTGATCGCCGGACGCGGCGACCTCCCAACGCGGGTGGCGGCGCGGTGTCGGGCCGATGGCCGGCCAGTTCATGTGATTGTCGTCAAGGACCACGGGGACCCCGCGCCCTACGCCGCCATGGACCTGCCGCATGTGGTGCTGCGGCTGGGTCAGGGGGGCGCGGCGTTGCGCTATGCACGCGCGCACGGTCTGCGCGACGTGGTGCTGGCCGGCGCCGTCAAGCGGCCCAGCCTGACAAGCTTGTGGCCCGATGCCTACACCGCCGCCTTCGTGGCCCGGGTGGGCATGCGGGCGCTTGGGGATGATGGCCTTCTGCGCGCTGTTATCGACCAGATCGAGGCCGAGGACCTGCGGGTGCATCCAGTGCCAGCGGTGCTGGCCGAGGCCGTGGGGACGGTCGGGACGCTCGGCCGCCACGGCCCGGACGAGGCGGCCTGGCGGGACGTCCATCGGGGTCTGGCGGTGGGTCGGGCCCTTGGTGCGGCCGATGTGGGCCAGTCGGTGGTGGTGCAGCAGGGCGTGGTGCTGGGGGTCGAGGCCAGTGAGGGCACCGATGCCCTGCTGGCGCGGTGCGGTGGCTTGCGGCTCGACGGGCCGGGCGGCGTGCTGGTGAAGCTGTGCAAGCCGGGCCAGGACGAGCGCGCCGATCTGCCGACCTTGGGTGTGTCGACCGTGGAGGCGGCGCACCGGGCCGGCTTGCGCGGCGTTGCCTACCAGGCCGGCGCCGCGCTGGTGCTGGCGCCCGACGAGATGGCCGCGCGCGCCGATGCCTTTGGGATGTTCATCGTTGGTCTGGATGCCGACGAGATGGACGCGCCCAGCGGTGCCCCGGCCCCGGACGACGCGCCGCTGGTGTTCGTGATCGCCGGCGAGCCGTCGGGGGATGTGTTGGGCGCGCGCCTGATGGATGCCCTGCGCCGCCGTCTGGGGGGGCGGGTGCGTTTCGCGGGCATCGGCGGTGAGGCCATGGCGGAGCAAGGGCTTGACTCCCTGGTGCCGCAGGGGGAGCTGGCCATCATGGGGTTTCTGGAGGTGCTGCCCAGGATTCCGGCGATCCGCCGTCGTTTGCGGGAGACCGAGGCGGCGATCCTGTCGTTGCGCCCGTCGGTGGTGGTGACCATCGACTCCTGGGGCTTTACAGGGCGCGTGGCCAAGGCCCTGGTGGCGCGCGGATCGACGATTCCAAGGGTGCACTACGTGGCGCCCATGGTCTGGGCCTGGAAGGAAAACCGCAAGCATGCGGTGGCCGCGCGCGTGCATCACCTGCTGACCCTGTGGCCGTTCGAGTGCGCGTACTTCAAGCCGCTGGGGCTGGACTGCACCCATGTGGGCCATGGGGTGATCGAGTCCGGTGCCGACAGGGGCGACGGCCCAGGGTTCCGGCGGTGCCATGGTATTCCCGATGACGTCCCGTTGCTGGTCGTGCTGCCGGGCAGCCGACGCACGGAGGTGACACGCCTCCTGCCTGTGTTTCGTCAGGTGGTGGCGCGGCTGACGGCGTCGCGACCGGGCCTGCGCGTGGCGATTCCGACCGTGGCCACCGTGGCGGACGATGTGGCGGCGGCGGTGGGCGCCTGGCCGGTGCCGGTCACGGTGGTGCGCGGCGCGCGCGACAAGGCCGACGCGTTCGCCGCTGGCACGGCCGCGTTGGCGGCCTCTGGCACGGTGAGCCTGGAACTGGCCATGGCCGGACTGCCACACGTTATCGGCTATCGCGTCAACCCCCTGACGGCCTCTCTGTTGCGGATGATGACGCCGCTCCGCTTCGCGGGGCCGGTCAACATCCTGCTGGATCGCGAGGCGGTTCCCGAGCGCCTGCAGGCGGCGTGCACACCCGAGCGGCTGGTGGCCGCGCTGGCGCCGCTGCTCGACGGGGGGGAGGAGGCCGACAGGCAGCGGGCCGCCCTCGCCGAGGCGCGGGCGCGCCTGTCGGGGGGGGAACCGATCGCTCCAAGCGACCGCGCCGCGGCGGTGATCGTCGACCACCTGGAGCGCGCCACGCTCACCTGAAGAGCGACCAAACAAGATCGTCTTCTCTCCCGCCGTTCGGCACGGCTCACGTGTGCAGACAACACGAATCTACAAAGGGATGGACTCGGGGGGCCAGGGAGTCGAAGGCCGTTGTCCATGAACGGGTTCGACAGGCTCCGCGACGACCGGCGCCGCATCCCCGCAATCCTTGTGTTTACTTGCTAGTCTCTTGATACCTTGAGGTTATTGCCCTTTGCGTGTTCACACCCTGTCCTGCCCCGCAAAATAATTCATTCTAGCCCTGGAACGAAGCCATCGGCTGTCACATATTGGGACATGCCCGCCTCGATGGAGAAGCCGACGGCGGGAAACGCAAAAGGGACAGGAGGTCAACCATGGTGCGGGTGCTGTTGGCCGAGGACGACACGGATCTGCGCGCGGTGATGGCGCGGGCCCTCGAACGGGCCGGGCACAGCGTGGCACAGCTTCCCGATGGGGGCGCGGCCCTCGACCGTATCCAGCAGGGACCGGCGTTCGACCTGCTGCTGACGGATCTCGAAATGCCTGCGCGGAGCGGCCTGGAAGTTATCTCCGGCTGTAAGACCCATCGTCCCGACATTCCGGTCATCGCCACCTCGGGCAAGGGACGCCCGGTAAGCGTGGCGTTGGACCTGGCGCGACGCTCGGGGGCAGATGCCGTGATCGCCAAGCCGTTCAAGCTGACGGTCCTGGTGGATCTGGTGGCCCGGGTGGCGGCCGGGGAGCGGCCGGAGAAGGAGGCGCGGGCGGAGAACCATGCCGACGGCGACGTGGTGGTCATCATGCCGCCCAATCTGCTGGCCGCCAAAATGGGCATGGGGCCCGGCGTGGACTCGGGGTCGATCATCGACTCCGGTCGCTGACCGGAATCCGGACCACCAAGCCCCGTAGACGGGCTGGGGTCGTGGCCACAACAAAAGAAAGTGGGAGGGGGGATGCGGGTCCGGCGAATGCCGGATGGCCGGCGCGATTCTGTAGACGCCCTCTTGAGCCTTGGAGGGGAGGCTTTACGGGGAGGAAAGGACGCACGGGATGACCATCTTGCGCCATGGTGGGTCACGGTTTCGCCCGCAAGACTGGCCACTGGGTGGCAAGGCGGCCATTATTTTCGCCGTTTACGCCCTGCTGATGCTGACCGGCATCACCGTCGTGGCCTACTCCGAAGGCATGGAACGCTCTCGGGCCCTGACCCGGGAGCGGCTGCATGGCTTGACCCTGGCCGCCGAGAGCCAGGTGCACGAGTTCGTGGAGGGCATTCGTCAAGACAGCCTGACCCAGGCAACAAGCCCGTCCATGCTGGCGTTCAGGGATGCTTTGCTTTCTGGCGATACCGATCGGGTGAGCCGGGCGCGGGTCCCGCTGGAGGCCGATCTGCTGTCCCACGCGCACAGCCGGCCTTATGTCTACCAGGCACGCGTTATCCATGCCCAGACCGGGCGGGAACTCGTCCGGCTTCAGCGGGACCCAAGGTACGGTCGCCTTGAGACAGCCCCGGCTCAGGACAAGAGCCATCGCGACTACGTGGAAGAGATGCGCGTCATGGCGTCCGCGCATCTTTTCGTCTCGTCGCCGACGTTGAACCGGGAGGATGGGCGCATCGAGCAACCGCACCGACCCACCCTCCGGTTCGGCCAGGTGGTGGCGGGTCCGAACGACGAACCAGCGCTGCTGGTGGTGCTCAACGTGGACTTCCGGCACCTGGTCTTCCGGTTGCGCCGACTGTTTGGCTCCGACGCCGGGCTGATGGTGTTCGATGGTGTCGGGCGCGTGTTGTCTCATCCGAGCCGGGCCCTTGAGTTCGATTTCGAAAGCGGGGCCGGAACCACGACCGTGGACCTGTTTGGCCCGGAAGCGGCGTTGTCCAGTCAGCACGATGGCGGCGCCGCGCGCCAAGCGGTGACTGTGTCAAGCGAGGATCGCATGGTCGGTCTGCGCCGGGTGCGGCTGCATCCCCAGGCGCAACGGGACATCATCATCGGCGCCAGCCGGGATCCCACATTGTACATGGCCGGTCTGTGGACCATCGGCGAGCGGTCCTGGATGCTGGCGGTGGGGTTTGTGGTTATTGGCTCGCTGCTGTTTTCGGTCGTGGGGAGCGGCCTGGTGCGCCCGTTGTCCCGTCTCGTGGCCCAGATCGACGCCTATGAGCCTGGAGCCGGCGGCGCCAAACCCGGCCGGCGCATGCTGGATCGGCGCGACGAGTTCGGCACCTTGGCGCGTGGCGTCTATGGCCTGGCGCTGAGGAGCGAGGCGCAGATGCGGTCGGCCAAGACGGCCCGTGACGAGATGCGCGGCGTGTTCCAGTGCGCCGCCGATGCCATTGTCCTCATCGACGAGGACGGCCTGATCGAGGACGTGAACCAGGCGGCCGAAGACCTGTTCGGCTGGACCCGGGCCGAGCTGTTGGGGCGCCGGGCATCCATTCTGCTGGCGCCGGAGGATCTGAACCTGGTTGGCGGCATCGACGGTGGCGTCAAGAACGACGGCGCCCTGCTGGCGATAGCGAGCGGCCGTCCGTCTGAAGTCGTCCGCCGCGACGGCTTGCGCGTTCCAGCCGCGCTGTCGGTCAGCCAGGTGGGCTTTGGGCGAGGCGGGCGCTTCGTGGCCATCATTCACGACATGTCCCATGTGTTCGCCCTGGAGGCGGCGCGCTCGGCCAGCCTGGCCAAGACCCGGTTCCTGGCCAACATGAGCCATGAGTTGCGCACGCCCCTGAACGCCGTGGTGCTGCACGCCGACATGATTGCCGACGAGGCGCAGGATGCCGGCAACGCGCAGTTGATCGAGGACGCGGCCAATATCAAGGACGCCGCCCGCCACCTGCTGGACCTGATCAACGGGATTCTCGATCTGGCGCGGATCGAGGCCGGGCGCACCGAACTGGCGCCGGAAGTCTTCGATCTGGAAACCTTCGTTTCGGAGATTCGGTCGATGGCCCAAGCCCTGGCCGTCGCCAAGGGCAATGCGGTGCAGATCAACAGACGGGGTGTGCCGGGGACTATTTTCGGGGATCGTGTCAAACTGCGCCAGTGTCTGCTGAACTTGATCTCGAATGCCGCCAAGTTCACCGACAAAGGAACCATCGTCATCGAAATCGACTGCCGGCCAGGGCGGTTGATGCTGGCGGTGGCCGATACCGGCATTGGCATGACGGAGGAGCAGATATCCCGGGTGTTCGAGGTGTTCGAACAGGCGCACAGCTATATTCACGGCCAGTTCGGCGGCTCCGGGGTGGGGCTTGCCCTGACTCGCAGCCTCATCGACTTGATGGGCGGCACCATCTCGGTGAGCAGCCGGCCGGGGGAGGGCACGCGGTTCGAGGTGATCGTGCCCCTGGATGCTAACAAAGCCGTGGACGCCACCAACCACGCCCCCACGGCGCCGCCGAGCGAGGGAACCCTCGCCCTGGTGGTTGAGCCCGATGACAGCCGCCGGGCCCGCCGCATGCAGTTGCTCACCGATGTCGGGTTCCGGGTGGTCGGCGCGACGGGTCATCGGGATGCCGCCGAGCGTGCGGCCCTGCACGATCCTGATCTGCTGGTCGTGGAGACGTCGGCCAACGCTGGCGGGCCGGAGCCGGGGCTTCGCGATGCCTTGAAGGTCGACCCGGCGACCGCCGCCTTTCCCATCCTGTCGGTGGCCGATGGGGAGGGGCCGGAGACCCTGACGGTGACCGGCCCCTGCGGCCGTAAGCGGATCGTGAGCGTTGATCCAGCGATGCTGAACGCGGTCAATGCGTGTCTGAGTTGTGGCGTGGATCGCTCCGTTATGGTGGTGGAGGATGACGTGGGCATGTTACGCGCCGTCGCCCGCGCCGTTGAACGGGAAGGCCTGAGGGTCCTTCAGTTCACCAATGGTGACGACGTCATGACCTATTTACGTCACTCCATCCCCGCGGCGGTGATGCTGGACTTGTCTCTGCCGGGGGCCAACGGCTTCGAGATCATCGAAACGCTGCGGAACACCGCGCGGCTCGCCTCGGTGCCGGTGTTCGTGGTGACCGGCATTGACCTGACGGCGGAGGAGGAAAAATGGCTGGCCGAGCGGGTCGAGTTGGTGTTGCCCAAGGCAGCCGTTGACTTCGACACGCTGATACGGGCGGTTGCCTCGGCGGTCGCGCCGGTCGATCCGGCCTGTTGCCTGGGGTTACCGGCGACGCTGGGCGAGGAGGACGGCGAACCGCGAGGTGAGCCCGAGGACGAAGGTGTGCGGAACCGCGCCGTCGCGGAATGATCGCGCGCGCTCCGGCAAACACCGCTGATCATGGCCGCTGAACAAGGAACGGAATGGACGACGACCATGACCAAAGTGCTCCTGGTGGAAGACAACGAGGATAACGCGCGTGCCTTGGCGCGCTTGTTGACGCGCCGTGGATATGTCGTCTCCACGGCGGGTAACGCGGCCGAGGCGCTGACCAAGGCGGTGGACACACAGCCCGCTTTGGTGCTCATGGATATTGGATTGCCCGATATGGATGGACTGGAGGCCACGCGACGGCTGAAGGGCAATCCCGAGACGGCGGGCATTCCTGTCATCGCCCTCACCGCCCACGCCATGGCGGAAGACCGCACGGCTGCCCTGCAAGCGGGCTGTGTGGACTTCGCGCCCAAGCCCGTCGATCTGATGGCGCTGATCGGGAAGATCGTGGCCCTGGTCGGCGCCGTCTCGACGGGGGCGGGAGATGGATCATGATCGAAAGCCTTGTAACGCCTAGCTCTTCGATGAGTCCGCTTGACGAGCGCCTACGCGTCATGGCCGTGGACGATGATGATGCGTTTCGCGCCTTCGTCACGCGGGTGGCCGGGCGCGCCGGTTGGGTGGTGCTGGCCGTGGACGGTCCGGAGCGGGCGTTAGGGGCGTTGGACAGCTTCAATCCGCACGTCATCCTCCTGGACCTCACGTTTCCCGACATGGATGGGCTCTCGGTGCTGTCCGAACTGGCGCCGCGCTGCACAGACACGGCAGTAGTATTAAGCAGCGGATGCGATCCAGAGGTATTGCGCTCGGCCAATCGGGTGGGTGCGCGCCTGGGGGTGCGCATGTTGGAGCCATTGCCCAAACCCGTGATGATGGAAGACCTTGTCCAGACCCTTCAGGCGTTCGAGGCCGGCGAGCATGCCGTCACGCCGCCGATGGTGCGGAAGGCCATGGACGAGGGCGCGATCCAACTGGCCTATCAGCCCAAGGTCTGCCTCGCCTCCGGGGTCTATCGCGGGGTCGAGGCACTGGCCCGCTGGCATGCGGACGGGGACGTCATCTCCCCTGGGCGCTTCGTGCCGGTCGTGGAGCGTGACGAGGGCTTGTCGCTGCGTCTGCTGACCCACGTGATGTCCCGGGCGGCCGCCGAGGCCGATGCATGGCGGGGGCTGTCCGGCCGATGCGCCGTGAACATGTCGGCATTGTGCCTGTCGGACCAGAGGCTGCCGCAGTTGCTGTCGGAGACTCTCAAGGGAACCACAGTGAAGCCGCGGGACTTCGTGCTGGAGCTCACCGAAACGGCGTCGTTGCAGAACCCGGATCGGGTGGAACAGGTACTCACGGCGCTACGGATCCGGGGGTTCGCCGTCTCGCTCGATGATTTTGGTACGGGACACTCGTCCCTGCTGCATCTGCAACGCATGCCGGTCAACGAGATCAAGATTGACCGGACCTTTGTCGCCACGCTGCTGAGCGATATGCGCTCGGACCAGATCGTTCGGCTGATGGTCACCTTGGGACACACGCTGAATGCCAGCACCGTGGCCGAAGGCATCGAGACCGAGGCGCAAGCCCAGATGTTGCGCGACATGTCGTGTGACGTGGGGCAGGGATATCACTTCGCCCGTCCCATGGAACCCGAACAGCTTGCGACATGGAGGAAGACGTGGACGAGCCAACCGCCCTGGGGCCCGTCGATATCTGGCGGCTGATCGACGATAAGCAGAATCTCTGGGTTCAGGTCACCAACCTGGTGAGTGCCGCGGGGGATGGTCCGGCGGCCGAGGATGCCGCCGTCGTCGAGCGCCGGATGGTGGAGGCAGACCGCCTGATGACAACACTTATGGAGGTTCCGCCTCCGGATGTCGACGGGCGGATGTTGCGCCACGATCTTATGAATGCCTTGGGGGCCATAGACAACTATTCAGAGCTGATCGCCTTCGACGATGATCTCAAGGAAGCCCGCGCCGTGCGCGACGCCGTCCGCCGGTTGGTGCTGAGCATCCGGGGGCGACCCGCCGCCGCCAAGATGTCCTGACGGGCGGCATGCGGGTCAGGGTGAGGGTCACGCGAGAGCAAATCCCGAGCGATCTGGCACAGATCGCCCTGGACGATCTTTTGGGGACGATTTGCTTCACTATCAGACTCTTGATGTTTGTCCGGAAAGCTCTGAAAAGCACCACATACGGCATGCGATTCGGGCGCGGGCACATAATATACTGCGGTTGTCGAGACTTTCCGGACAGGCCAGGGCAATCGGGTGAACGCGCTTCGGTCTCCATCGTCATCGCGAGGCGCGTCAGCGCCGACGCGATCCAGGGCGAAAACCGGTGTCCTCCGCTCCTGGATTGCCACGCCCCCCGG
>JANQGN010000750.1 GCA_028277295.1 Rhodospira sp. | reverse complement strand
CCTGGTGGCGCTCCTTGAAGGCGAGCCTCAATCCGGCGCCATCTGGTATGAACATTTCCGGCAATCGCCTAAACCGCGATCTGCCGCATCCTGCGCCGTGCCTCCTGGGAGAGTGATCGCCCCGCCTGCTTTGCGGTGCGCTCCGCCCTTTCCCACCTCGCGGCAAGTAGACGAAGCCCTCCCCCGCAAGTACTCCCGATTCGGGCGGTCCTCTCCCGATCCGAGCGGACACCGCGCCTGCGAATCGAAACAATTCTCAGATCTCGACGATAGAGGGCGAAATCGTGTCAGACCCCGGAGCCGGCGAGTTCACCGGCGTCCCCGAGACCATGCTGTGGACACTCCACAACCGCGCCAGCGGGGCGTTACGCGCCGATGGCTGGCTGCGGGACGCGGAGGCGGTGCGAGTCTACCGCGCCATCCCCTGCGACTACGAGCACCGCTTCGGCTGGCCGGATGCCTCCCACGCCGTCCGCAGCCTGATGTTCGACGAGGTCGTGCGGGAATGGATGGCCGCGCACCCGGGCGGCACGGTCGTGGAGCTCGGCGCGGTGACGGAGCGGTTCGCGGGTGTCGAGGTGATGCTCGACCTGATCCCGCCGTGGCTATCGCGCAAGTCCCTGTCCAGGTAGTGGAAAACGCGGCAGTACCGTACCCCGCCCATGCCCTGGGGCGTGCGCCGCGGCGAGATCGAGCCCTTGCTGCGCGACTGGTGCCCGCAGGCGACGACGGTGCGGTTGCTGCCCTTGCGGCGGCTGCGCGGGTTTCCCTGGGCGCTCTTTCCGGCCCTGGCGGCGGTCCTGGGGCTGCGCGAGCAGATCCCGTGGATCGTGCACCTGATCACCCGTGCGCGCGAAGCCTGATCCAGGGCGTTCCTGCTCGAGACAGACATCTTACAGCGATTGGAGGTTGACCATGGGGGCCCGTTCACCCCGGAACACACGCAGCGCGGCACGCCCGAGCCGTCTCGCCGTCATCCCGGCGATGCTCTTAGTGTGCCCCTTGTCACTACCGGTGCGGGCACAGGATGCGGCGGAACCCGATGTCGCTGGCGCGGAGACGGGCACGATCGAGCTCGAAGCGGTCACGGTCACCGCCCGCCGCGGCGAGGAGCGGGCCCAAGACGTCCCCTTCGGTCTGACCGTGATCGACGGCGAACAGATCGAAGCCAAACGCCTGCGGGACGTGAAGCAGGTGCTGCGCGCCACCCCCGGGGTCGACGTCAACTCCAGCGGCGACAGCCAGTTCACCAACGTGCGCATCCGCGGGGTGGGCTCTCTGTTTCAGACCACCGAGGACGATTCCTCGGTCGTGTTGAACCTGGATGGCGTCTCCCTCTCGGCCCGCCACCTCGGGCTCGGCACTCTGGACGTCGAGCGCGTCGAGATCCTCAAGGGCCCACAGGGTACCCTATTCGGGCGCAACAGCGAGGCGGGCGCCATCAACATCACGACGCGCCGGCCCACGCCCTATAACGAGGGCTATGTCCGGGCGGAATTGGGCCAGGACCAGCAGTATTTGATGGAGGGGGTCTTCAGCGGGCCCCTCTCCGACTCGGTCAGCGGGCGCTTCGCGTTCCGCAATCGGGGCGAGGATCATTGGGTCGAGAACAGGCGTGACGACGAGCCGCTGAGCAGTCCGAATTTCGTGACCGGGCGCGCCAGTTTCTTGTGGGACGGGGGCGCCACCTCGGCCCTGCTGATCGCCGAAGGCGACAGGTCCACCGGAGAAATCAGCCTATTCGATCCCCGCCCCTACGGCGATAACCCCTCCCAGGATTTCACCCCCGGGACCTTCGACGACAACGAGAAGACGGTGGAGCGCTATTCGCTGCAGCTCGACCACGATCTCGCATGGGGCCGCATCACCTCACTGACCGCCGCCACCCGTTCCGATTTCGTCGGCGTCAAGGGCCTGGAGCCGGACCTCACCGAGGCGCTGTTCGGATTCCCGATCGAGTACCTGCGCGAGGACGCCTCCAACGAGCGCGTCCTGAGCCAGGAGCTGCGCCTCGGGTCCCTGCCCGGGGCCCGGACCTTCTGGGTCGCCGGCCTGTATCTGTCCGACAGCGACCGCTCCTTCGATACCCGCGACTTCCAGACCGGCAATTTCGAGAACCGGGAGTTCACCACCGAGAACGTCGCCCTTTTTGGCGAGCTCACCTACCCCGTGCTGGACCGGCTCAAGCTGACCGGGGGCCTGCGCCATACCTGGGACCGCAGGGACTACGAGGCGGCCTACGTCAGCGCCTTCGGCGTCGTCCCGGACCAGCGCGACCTCGAAGACGATTACACGACCGGCCGCTTCGCCATGACCTATGCCGTGAACCCCGCGACCAATCTGTACGGAACCTACGCGCGCGGATACAAGCCGGCCGGGTTCAACGATTTTGCGATCCAGCCGGCGGACAGCGAGCCCTACGAGCCGGCGGTGGTCAACACCTACGAGCTCGGATTGAAGATCGCCGACCCCGACGGCCGCTTCCGTCTGGATGCGGCGCTCTTCTTCAACGATGTCACCGACGACCATCTGCTCGGCTTCGACAACCTGACCTTCGCGACCGACGTCATCAACGTCGACACCGAGAGCAAGGGGGCCGAGCTCGCGGGCACCTGGTTCCACGACAGCGGCCTGACCCTCTCGGCGGCCCTGGCCTATATCGAGGCGACCATCACGAGCGATGCCATCGGCGCCGTCGGCGGGGATGTGGAATCGGGTAGCGAGGTGCCGGATGTGCCCCGCTTCAGCAGCAGCCTGTCCCTCGCTTACGCGCGTGAGCTGCCGGCCTTCTTCGGGCTTGCCGCCCCGGTGCTCGATCTGCACGTCGACTACCGCTACGTCGGCGAGCGCCCCGCCGATCCCCAGAACTCCTTCGACCTCGACGCCTACAACAAGGTCGACCTGCGCGTCGGTGTCACCAGCGGCGGCGCCGAGATCTATCTGTGGTGCGACAACCTGCTCGACGAGCAGTATGACCTCTACGGCTTCAACGAGACCTTCACCGCCACCGGGGTGCCGGTGCAATACGGCGCCCCCGCCCGCGGCCGAACCCTCGGGCTGGGCCTTTCCTATCTCTTCTGACGAGGACCATGCCGCGTGCTCGGAAACCCAGCGACGCCGTCGCCCTGCGCTACCGCATCCGGCCTCCATCACGACCACGGCTTCGGACAGGGAGTCCGCCGCCGTGCGGAGGAGCGCACCCTGCTGGTGGCCTCGATCACCCTGGTGGTCATGGCCATCGAGATTGCCGCCGGCTGGTGGACCGGCTCCATGGCCCTGCTCGCCGACGGCATTCATATGGGCGGGCACGCCATCGCCCTCGGTCTCGCCGCTGGCGGCTACTTTCTGGCGCGGCATTACGCACGCGACCGCCGATTGAGCCTGGGTAGCGGCAAGATCCACGATCTGGCCGCCTATACCAGCAGCCTGCTGCTGGGCGCCTCGATCCTGTGGCTGGCGCTGGAATCGGCAGTCCGCCTGCTCCGCCCCGAGCCCCTCGCGGCCCTGGAGGCCATGGCGGTGGCGGTGCTGGGCCTGGTGGTCAACCTGGTCTCAGCCTGGGTCCTAGTGGGCGCGGAGGGACACGCCCAAGCCCATGGGCACGACCATGACCACGCCCATCACCACCCCAGCCATCCGCACCCGCAACCGGGCGATCCCCACGCGACCGGTGATCACAACCTGCGCGCCGCCCTGCTGCACGTCCTGGCCGACGCGGCCACCTCGGTGGCCGCGATCCTCGGCCTGCTGGGGGCTTGGCTGTGGGGCTGGCATTGGCTGGACCCCCTGATCGCCTTGGCCGCGGTGGCGTTGATTTCGCGCTGGACCTGGGGGCTGCTGGTGACCACCAGCCGCGTCCTGCTCGACGCCGAAGGCCCCGCCGCGCTGCGGCGCGAGGCGACCAAACGCCTCGAGGCGATCACCGGGGGCCGCGTGACCGACCTGCACCTGTGGTCGGTGGGACAGGGCGGCTGGACCCTGGTCGCCGCGGCCGTGAACCATGCCGGCGTCACGCCGGAGGCCTGCAGGGCGGCGCTAGCCGGATTGCCCGGCCTCTATCACCCGGTCATCGAGCTCCACCCCTGCGCCACCTGCTCCCGCTCCGACGATGCCGACTGAGCTTGCCCGCACCAGCCTGCCCGCGAGCACCTGGGCGCTGCTCGGCAGCCTGTATCTCACGCAGTATCTCGGCATCGGCTTCTTCATGGTCGCCCTGGTGGCTATCCTGCGCGCCCAGGGTGCACCCCTGGAGCAGGTCAGCCTGGTGTACCTGCTGGGTCTGGTATGGGCGGTCAAGTTTTTCTGGGCTCCATTGGTGGACCGGCTGGGGGTCGAGCGCATCGGTCACTTCCGCGGCTGGCTGCTCATCATGCAGGCCGGCATGGTGCTCACGCTGCTCGCCATCGGTACCCTGGACCCGATCGGCGACTTTGCCCGTGTCTACGCCCTCTGCCTGCTCCTCGCCCTCTTCGCGGCCACCCAGGACATCGCGGCGGACGGGCTCGCCTGCCGGCTGCTGCCGGCCAGCGAGCGCGGGCTCGGCAACGGGGTGCAGGTGGCGGGACAGCTGCTCGGCAACCTGCTCGGGGCGGGCGGTGTGCTCATGGCCTATCCCCTGGTGGGCTGGCAAGGCGCCATGGCGCTCCTGGCGGCGGGAACCCTGGTGTCCCTGGTGCAGGTCCTGGCGTTCCGCGAGCCGACCCATGGCGCGACGCCGCTGCCGATCGCGGCGGTGGTGGGCCGTATCTGGACCCTGTGGCGACGCCCCGGCGGCGGGCGCTGGCTGCTGATGGTGCTGCTCTACCCCTTGGGCGTGAGCCTGGCCTACGCCCTGATCACGCCCATCCTGGTGGACGCGGGCTGGGCGCTGGAGCGCATCGGTCTGCTGGTCAACGTCCTGGGCGGCCTGCTCGGCGTGCCCGCGGCACTGCTCACGGGTCTCCTGATCCGTCGCTACGGCCGCCGTCCGGTGATGATCGCCGCCGCGCTGCTGCAGATCCCCGGCATCGCGGTCCTGATCCTGCCGGTGCAGGGAGCGACGGGGGAGCTGGCGGTCACCCTGGCGGTGGGGCTGTTCTTCCTGCTCTACAACCCGGTGGTGGCGGTGATCACCACCCTGATGATGGACCACGCCTCCCCCAAGAGCCCGGCCACCGACTACGCCTCCCAGTACAGCCTGTACATGCTGTTCAGCATCCTGGCGGTCAGTGCCGGCACCGCCCTGGCCGGGCAGGTGGGTTATCTCCCGGTGCTGGCCGCCGCGACCGCGAGCGCGCTGGCCATGGCTCTACTGTCCTTGAGCTGGCGCTACCAACCAAGCCCCGAGACGGCTGCCGACCCGACAGCCGGATCACAGGTCTGCACCGCACGGGCAAGCTGAGGAATCGCGATGGACACTTCGATCCCTGCCGAACAGTCACAGATTGCCGACACCGCGGCCCCGCAAGCCCGCGTCGACCTGTGGTCGATCATCCACCCGGTACGGAGCCAGATACGCTTCGCCATGGCCCTGTCGATCGCCTCCGCGGTGCTCGGCCTGGGGGCCGTGGGCGGCCTCGCCGTCACCGTGCACCAACTGCTGGAAGACCCCGGCGCCTGGCCTTGGCCGGCGATGGCGGCGGTGCTGGCCTGCACCGCCGCCGCCTATTCTCTGCGCCTGATCTCGTTCGACCAGTCCCACTACGCGGCCTTCCGGCTGGAGACGATTCTGCGTACGGAGCTCGCGGAGCACTTGGCGCGGGTCTCCCTGGGCCATGTCCAGGCCATGGGCGCCGGTGCCCTGGCCAAGGTCATGTACGACGATGTCAAGGCGTTGCACCTGTTCGTTGCCGACAGCACGCCCCTTTATGCCCGCGCCTACGCCGCCCCGGTGGTGACCTTCTTCGTGCTGCTATGGTTGGACTGGCGCCTTGCCCTGGGCGCCACCGCGGTGGTGGTGCTGGGTTTCGGCGTCCTGAGCCTGGCCCTGCGCGACCGTGCCGAGATGGTGCGGCGCTACAACGAGGCGCGGGAACGGGTCAGCGCGGCCATTATCGAGTTCGTCCAGGCCATGCCGGTAGTGCGCACCTTCGACAGCGGCCAGGCCACCTTCGGTCGCTACCAGCGCGCTCTGGAGGCTTACCTGGACATGGTGACCCGCTGGTATCGCGAGGCCGGCTTCGCGGCGCGCTACTCCATGGCGGTGCTGAGCCCCATGCCGACCCTGGCGGTGCTGCTGTGGCTGGGGACCTGGCTCACCTGGCGCGATAGCCTTGCCTTCAGCCATTGGATGGCGGTGCTGCTGATCGGCACCGGCATGGCCGAGTCCATGATGCCGATGATGATGCTCAACCACATGGTGGACAAGGTTAAGCTCAGCGTCGCCCGGATCCATCAGGTCATGGCCATCCCGGTCCCGATCTCGCCCGCGCCGGGCCAGGAGCAGGTCCCGGCCGACGCGAGCGTGCGCTTCGAGGGTGTCGGCTTTCGCTACGGCGAGGGCGACGCCGAGGCCTTGAGCAACGTCAGCTTCAGTGTGCCGCCGGGCAGCGTCACCGCCCTGGTGGGTCCGTCCGGGGCCGGCAAGAGCACCGTGGCCAAGCTCATCCCCCGGTTCTGGGATGTCACCGCCGGGCGCATCCTGGTGGGCGGCGCCGACGTACGGGCGATGAGCGCCGATACCCTCATGGGCCAGGTGGCCTTCGTGTTCCAGGACAGCTTCCTGTTCGCCGGCAGCATCGCGGACAACATCCGGCTGGGCCTGCCCGAGGCCACGTTGGACGCGGTGAAGGCGGCGGCCCGGGCGGCTCGGGCCCACGACTTTATTCAGGCCCTGCCCCAGGGCTACGACACCCCGGCGGGGGAGCGCGGCCTGTTCCTCTCGGGCGGGCAGCGCCAGTGCATCACTATCGCCCGTGCCATCCTCCAGGACCGGCCGATCCTGGTGCTGGACGAGGCCACCGCCTACGCCGACCCGGAGAACGAGGCCGCCCTGGTGGCCGCCCTGTCGGCCCTGATCCGGGGCAAGACGGTGATCGTCGTGGCGCACCGCCTTGCCACCATCCGCGACGCCGACCAGATCCTGGTCTTCGACCGCGGCCGGCTCGCCGAATCGGGTCGCCACGACGACCTGGTGGCCACCGGTGGCACCTACGCGCGACTCTGGCAGGGCTACGAGCAGGCCCAGCACTGGGCGTTGGGCGAGCACGCCGCCGCGCACCAAGCCGGCCCAGGAGAGATCGCACCGGAGACCCCATGAGCACAGCGCACGAGAACCCCCGCCCCATCACCCCCTGGCGCGAGACCTACCGACAACTGCTGCGGAGCGTGGGCGAGCACGCCCCGGCCCTGCGCGCGAGCCTGATCGGCCTGGTCCTGGCCGCCGCCCTGCAGGGCCTGGCCCTGGCCTGCATCGCGCCCTTTTTCGTCGCTATCCTGAGCCGGCCGGACCCGCAGGCCGCCCTGGGCTGGCTGATCGCCATGTCGCTGCTGATGGCCGCCGCCGTCGCCCTGCGCTGGCAGGGCCAGGGCTTCGAGTTCAACGGCCGCATGGCCGCCGCTACCCACGACTTGCGCACCCGCCTGGGGGAGCAGTTGCGCCGCATGCCGCTGGAGAAGATACAGGGCAAGCGGGCCGGGGAGGTGAACGCCACCCTGCTCGGCAACGTGGACGAGAACCTCTACTACAGCCTGCCGATCCTCAACCTGATCTTCATCGCCCTCATCACGCCGCTGACCACCGCCCTGGCACTGCTGGCCTTCGACTGGCGCCTGGCCCTGGCCCTGTTGCTGCTGTTCCCCGCCATCCTGCCGCTCTACCGCTGGCGCCGGCCGGCTTTCGGCCGCGGCATGCGCCAGTTGGCAGAGGCCCACGAGCACAGCAGCGCCGACATCGTCGAATACACCCAGGGGCTGCCGGTGCTACGCGCCGCCCGCTGCGCGGGCCAGCGGACCGAGCGTCTGAGCGCCGCCTTCGCCCACCTGGAGCAGATCCAGACCGAGAACCACCGCAAGGGGGCCAAGCCGAACCTAGTGGTCGCCAGCGTGGTGGAGCTCGGCCTGCTGTTGATCCTGGCCGCCGGCGTGACCTGGGTGGTCGGCGGTAGCCTGGACCTGGCGCTGCTGGCGGCGGTCTTCGTCATCGTCGCCCGCTTCGCCGAGCCCCTGGCCACCTTCGTGTTGTACACCGCCATGTTGGAGTTGATCGAGGCCGCCCTCGAGCGCA
>JANQGN010000699.1 GCA_028277295.1 Rhodospira sp. | reverse complement strand
CGATCCCTCCACCGGCCTGTGCGTGGCCTGCGGATTGATCGGCCAATGGTGCTGCGAGGGCCTGACCTGCCGCGAGCCCGGCCTGTCCTGCGACAGCGGGGCCACCCGCCGCTGCCTACCCGATCGATCCACCCTGCGCCCGCCGGTCCCCGATCCCTGGGGGTCGCCGTCCCCCGGTCCGTCTGGCGGAACCTGGCGGCCCGGCCAGGCCCCCACGGGGCTCGTCGACCCCGAGACCGGCGACGCGCGGCGCATCGCGCGCTGCCAGTGCTGGAGTTCGGACGGCCGCCACGGCAAATGCCGCGCCAACGGCTGTGTACCGCCGGGTCAGGACTCGATGACCTGCTATTGGTCCTGCGAGGACACGGACGGCAACACCTGGGACATCCGTGGAACGGACGGCAAGGTTCTGGCCGTGACCCGCCGCCGCTGAGCCGATCCGCGCGGTCCGGTGGCCGACCGCCGTGCTCTCCCTGGGCGCCCGCGTTAACCGGGCTTACACCGTGAGCGCGCACAGTGGAGACGCTCGGACAGCCGCGCCCCAGGGCCAGCGTTGCCCCGCGGTGCGCGCGCACGGGCCCAGCCCTCCGCCGCCCAAGGAGTCGCGCCCATGGCGACCGAACTGACCGACCAGGATGACTTTCTCTCCCCCGTGGACAACGCCGACACGGCCATCCTCGGCCTGGAGGGCGCCGATACCCTCTACGCGAACGGACAAGACACCCTGTTTGGCAACGCGGGCGATGACGTGCTGGTCGGCGACACCAACGACAACGTCCTGATTGGTGGCCAGGGCAACGACAGTCAGGACGCCGGGGGAGGCGCCAACCGCCTCCAGGGCGACATTGGCGCCGACACCATCGATGGCGGTCCCGGGAACGATACCGTCTATGGCAACAAGGGCGCCGACGTCGTCGACGGCGGCCCGGGAGACGACGTCATTCTGGGCGGGCGGGGGACGGACACCGTGGCCGGCGGCGCCGGCGACGACACGGTGGCCGGCGAGGTGGGCGACGACGCCGTCTTCGGCAACGACGGTTCTGACGTCCTGTTCGGCAACATCGGCGCCGATTCGCTGGACGGCGGCTTTGGGGCCGACATCCTGCGCGGCGGGCAGGGCAATGACACGCTGGCCGGCGGCGGGGACACGGACAGCGTATTTGGAGACCTCGGCGACGACCTGGCCTACGGCAATGATGGCGCCGACCGCCTCTACGGCAACATTGGCCTCGACAGCCTGAATGGCGACGCCGGCGCCGACAGCCTGTACGGCGGCCGCGATGACGACCTGCTGGATGGCGGCGCCGGCAACGACCACCTCCAGGGCGACAACGAGAACGACACGCTGGCCGGCGGCGACGGCGCGGACACGCTGTATGGCAACGACGGTCGGGATTCCCTGTCCGGGGACAGCGGCGCGGACCGCCTGCATGGCGGCAAGAATCACGATACGCTGGACGGCGGCGACGGCAACGACACCCTGTCGGGGGACCTGGGCGACGACTGGCTGTCGGGCAATGGCGGGGTCGACACCCTCCTGGGCGGCGATGGAGCGGACACCTTCCACATGGCCGTGTCCACCGCCGACGACGCCGATGTGATCACCGACTATGAGGCCGGGACCGACGCCCTGACCCTGGATAGCACCGTTCTCACCGGCCTGTCCGACGCCGGCACCCTGTCCGAGGGGGCGTTCGAGGCCGGCGACACCGCCACGGACACGGAAACCCGCATCCTGTTCAACACCACCGACAGCACCGTATTGTACGACGCGGACGGATCGGATACCGGCGCGGCGGTGATCATCGCCACCCTGGAAGGCGTGAGTTCTCTTGACTATACCGATTTCGTCGTTGTCTGAGCAGACCCGGCCATCGATCGACTGGCGGATTGATGACGCGCCCGTCGCCTATCCGGATGCGCTGGCGGTCATGGAGGACCGGGTCGCGGCCATCCGCGCCGGCACCGCGCCGGACCTGGTCTGGCTGCTGGAGCACCCGCCCCTGTACACCGCCGGCACCAGCGCCAATCCCGCCGACCTGCTGGCCCCGGACCGGTTCCCCGTGCATGCCGCCGGGCGTGGCGGGCAGTACACCTATCACGGCCCGGGCCAGCGGGTGGGATACGTGATGCTCGACCTGATTCCCCGGGGCCGAGACGTCCGCCGCCATGTCCACCGGCTCGAAGACTGGCTGATCCGCACCCTGGATGCCTTCGGGGTGCGTGCCGAACGGCGCGCCGGCCGGGTGGGCCTGTGGGTCCCGCGCGGTGGCGGCCGCGAGGACAAGATCGCCGCCATAGGCGTGCGGGTGCGCCGCTGGGTGACCTTCCATGGTGTGTCCCTGAACGTGGACCCCGACCTGGAGCACTTCTCGGGCATCGTGCCATGCGGCATCCGCGCGCACGGCGTCACCAGCCTGTGGGACCTGGGACATGCCGTCTCCATGGCCGAGGTGGACACGGCCTTGCGGGAGGCATTCAGCGGGGTATTTGGGCGCGATCAGCCCGGCGGGACGCCCTGTCCCCCGGGCCGCCCATAGACCGTCCGGCCGCACCTTTGAGTGTTCTTCCCCTGCGTCTCATCCGTGTTATTGCCGTTGACCCCTCGCTCCGCGCGCCCTATGAACGGAGCGGGCCACGATCCCCCAACGGGTCGCGACCCTTCTGCAAGGAAGGGAGATTCCATGACAGACATGCAGAAACCGGCCACCCGGCCGGCCAATCCGAATTTTTCCTCCGGCCCCTGCGCCAAGCGCCCCGGGTGGACCGCCGAGGGCCTGAGCGGCGCCCTGGTCGGCCGCTCCCACCGCTCCAAGCCCGGCAAGGCGCGCATCGCCCAGGTGCTGGACAAGAGCCGCGCGCTGCTCGGCCTCCCCGATGACTACCGGATCGGCATCGTGCCGGCCTCCGACACCGGCGCGGTGGAAATGGCGCTGTGGTCGCTTCTGGGCGCGCGCGGCGTGGACCTGCTCTCCTGGGAGAGCTTCGGCGCCGGCTGGGTGACCGACGTGGTCAAGCAGCTCAAGCTTGAGGACACCCGCACCCTGAAAGCCGACTACGGAGCCTTGCCGGACCTGGCTCAGGTGGACTTCACTCGCGACGTGGTGTTCACGTGGAACGGCACCACCTCGGGCGTTCGCGTGCCCAACGGCGACTGGATTCCCGCCGACCGCGCCGGCCTGACCATTTGCGACGCCACCTCGGCCGCCTTCGCCATGGCCCTGCCGTGGGACAAGCTGGATGTCATCACCTATTCCTGGCAGAAGGTGCTGGGCGGCGAGGCGCAGCACGGCATCCTGATCCTGTCGCCGCGCGCGGTGGAGCGCCTGGAGTCCTACAGCCCGGCCTGGCCGCTGCCCAAGCTGTTCCGCATGACCAAGGGCGGCAAGCTTATCGAGGGAATCTTCAAGGGCGAAACCATCAACACGCCCTCCATGCTGGTCATCGAGGACGCGCTGGACAGCCTGACCTGGGCCGAGAGCGTCGGTGGCCTGCCCGGCCTGATGGCCCGCACCAAGGCCAACCTGGACACGGTCGCCGACTGGGTGGCCAGGACCGACTGGGTGGACTTCCTGGCCAGCGACCCGGCGACCCGCTCGTCCACGTCGATCTGCCTGACCGTGGTGGCCGACTGGTTCACCGCCCTGCCCGCCGACGACCAGGCCAAGGCCGCCAAGCGCATGGTCGCCCTGCTGGACGCCGAGGGCGTGGCCCATGACATCGGCGCCTACCGCGACGCGCCGCCCGGCCTGCGCCTGTGGGGCGGGGCGACGGTGGAGACCACCGACATGGCCGCGCTGCTGCCCTGGCTGGACTGGGCGGCGGCGACCGTCAAGGCCGAGATGGTTGCGGCGTAATATCAAAGGCATGAGACAGTGACCGGCCGTCCCGGCTCGTAGGGTGCGCTTGCGCCGAAGGCGCAGCGCACCATCCGGCAGGCTCCCGATCAGATGCGTGCCCGATCAGGTGTGTGATGGTGCGCTGCCGGCCGCCCGAACAGGTCGATTAACGCCGCCAGCGGCGCCAGCGGCGCCAGGCGGCCGTCGAGCGCACCCTACGGACGACTTCGGACGACGGGCATCGGGCAGTGTCTCGCGAAACAGGAAAGGACATCGCCATGCCCAAGGTGCTGGTGAGCGACAAACTCAGCCCCACCGCCGTGGAGATTTTCCGCGAGCGCGGCGTCGAGGTGGACGTTAAGACCGGGCTCTCGCCCGCCGAGCTGACCGCCATCATCGGCGACTACGACGGCCTGGCCATCCGCTCGGCCACCAAGGTCACCAAGGACGTCCTGGCCGCCGCCACCAACCTGAAGGTGGTTGGCCGCGCCGGGATCGGCGTCGACAACATCGACGTGCCCGCCGCCACCCAGGCTGGCGTCGTGGTGATGAACACCCCCTTCGGCAACGCCATCACCACGGCCGAACACGCCATCGCCATGATGTTCG
>JANQGN010000632.1 GCA_028277295.1 Rhodospira sp. | reverse complement strand
GCTCCGTATAGTGCCGTCGGAAGGCTGGCGGTGGACGAGTCCCTCGCCAACCCGGTCAGGTCCGGAAGGAAGCAGCCGTAACGAGTTTCGGCTCGGGTCGCCGTTCAGTCTTCCACTTCGTCTTCGACGCCCCGCACGACGTCCGACGACGTGGCGCCGACCCCGTTCGGCCTGCGGACTCACTATGTGTCACCGTGGGGTCACCGCCGGCGGACATTCCGCCAGCCGGACCCGACCGAGCCCCGGTCAAGCGATGAGCGAGCCCCCCGCCGAGGTCCCGCCCCCGTCGGACATCACCGAGTCCGGCATGCCGGCGGGCGCGCTGGACGCCACGCCCTCCCCGCCGCATGACTCCCGGCCGAGCGCGCCCGCCTATCGGGTGCTGGCCCGCAAGTATCGTCCCGTCGCCTTTGACCAGTTGATCGGCCAGGAGACGCTGGTGCGCACGCTGACCAACGCCGTGCGCGGTGGCCGCCTGGCCCAGGCCTACATGCTCACGGGCGTGCGCGGCGTGGGCAAGACCACGACGGCCCGGCTGATCGCGCGCGCGCTGAACTGCGTGGGTCCGGACGGCACCGGCGGCGTGACCATCACCCCCTGCGGCACCTGCGATCCCTGCCGGTCGATCATGGAGGACCGGCATGTCGATGTTCTTGAGATGGACGCCGCCAGCCGCACCGGGGTGAACGACATCCGCGAAATCCTGGACGGCGTGCGCTATCGCCCCACGGCGGCGCGCTACAAGGTCTACATCATCGACGAAGTGCACATGCTCTCCAACCAGGCGTTCAACGCGCTGCTGAAGACCCTGGAGGAGCCGCCCGAGCACGTGACGTTCATCTTCGCCACCACCGAGATCCGCAAGGTCCCGGTGACCGTGCTGTCGCGATGCCAGCGCTTCGACCTGCGCCGGGTGGATCAGGCCGAGCTGGCCAGCCATTTCGGCCGGGTCGCCGCGCGCGAGGACGCGACGATCGCGCCCGCCGCCCTCGCCCTGATCGCCCGCGCCGCCGACGGCTCGGTCCGCGACGGACTCTCGCTCCTGGATCAGGCCATCGCCCATGGCGACGGCACCGTGGACGAGGGCCAGGTGCGTCACATGCTGGGCCTGGCCGACCGGGCGCGGGTGTTCGACCTCTTCGAGTCGCTGATGAAGGGCGACGTGGCCGGCGCCCTGGCGGTGCTGGCTGATCAGTACGCGCTCGGGGCCGATCCCCTGGTGGTGCTCCAGGACCTGCTCTCGCTGGCCCACTGGCTGACGCGGCGCAAGGTGGTGCGCGACCAGGACGACGACCCCGCGCTGCCGGAGGCCGAGCGCACCCGGGGCCGGGCCATGGCCGAGGGTTTGTCCATGGCCACCCTCACCCGCGCCTGGCAGATGCTGCTGAAGGGACTGGGCGAGGCGCGCCAGGCCCCCGACCCCTTGCAGGCCGCCGAGATGGCCCTGATCCGCCTGGCCTACGCAAGCGACCTGCCGTCGCCTGCCGAGACCGTGGCCCGCCTGACCACCGGTGGCCCCGGACCGGCGCCCGGGGGCGGGTCTCCGAATGGCGGTGGCGGTGGCGGCGGCCCCGCCGGGGGCGCCGGATCGGGGGGCGGCGCGCGCGCGGCGGGCGCTGCTGCCGGGGTACCCTCGGCCCGCGCCGATGGCGGCGTCGTCGTGGCCCTCCGGGCGCCGACTCTCCCGCACGCCGATCCAACCCCGGTTCCGGACCCGGACCCCGGGCCAGCATCGGCACCGGTCGCGGATCCCGCCAGCCTGCCGCCCATGCCCGGCAGCTATGACGCGGTGGTCAACCTGGCGCGCGACCGACGCGAGGCCACCCTGGCCATGCATCTCAGCCGCGACGCGAATCTGGTCGCCTTCGAACCCGGCCGCATCGATCTCAACCTCGGGCCAGGGGCGCCGCGCGACCTGCCGGCGCGGCTTGAGGCCCTGCTTGGGCAGTGGACCGGACGGCGCTGGGCTGTC
>JANQGN010000621.1 GCA_028277295.1 Rhodospira sp. | reverse complement strand
GGACCGAGACTGCATAGCGTAGGGAGAGCCTTACACAATTGGAACCTAACGCGGAAGGCATACCCGAAAATCGCGGAGTCGCCAATTGTTCTTCGCATGGCGGTTCGAAATTTTCGGGCTCACCCGGTGCCAATCCGGGCGAATCGGCTTGGCCCACGATCGCCCGCGCCGCGAGGCCGGCCTTGCAACGCGTTGATTTAAAACGAGGTTCGATCTTCAGCACGACCATGGCGGGGGTGCGCGGTTTGACCGCCGCGGTATGGTGATTGTCCGAGCCTTCATATCGGTGACCGGCTTTTATATCGGATCCGATCGGATCGGGTGGCCGAATCCAAAGAGAGCATCGCGAGCCATGGTGGCGGACTGGTCAGCGGAGGTTTTCCTCCATCGGCAGGGCTTCCGGGACGTCGCCGCCCTCGTCGAAGGCCCCGGTCGGTTCTCCGGACCCAGGGTGCCGAGCGGCCCAGTTCGGCTCCGCCACCGGCCGGTTGGACTGGCGGTCAATCAGGTTCTCAACGCGGTTCAGGTTGCGGGTTACCACGTCGGCCTGGCGCTTGGCGCCATTCAACTCATAGGTGCTCGCGGCCTGGTGAAAGGCTTCGCGGGCCTGGTGCAATGCGCCCGTGTCCTTGTCGACGCGGAACAAAAGGAACAAGGCCGAGCCAATGTTGTTCTGCGTGGCGGCCCAGAGCAGGGGGTACTGGTCCCTGGGCCGCACCTCCAACGCCGCCATCGCCGCTTCGACGGCGCGGCGCAACACTTCCGCGTTGCGCTCCTGTCCGCCGTAAACCTGCAGGACCTGCGCGAGATCATTCATGATCTCGCCCCATCGCTCCGGTGTGTCCGCTTTGCCGAACACCTGCAGGGCGGCCTGAAAGGCGGCGATGGACTCGCGCACCGCCGCCGGGTCGCCTTCGGCCATATGCACCTTGTACGCCAGCACACCAATACGGTTTTTCAGGCCGGCCCAGTCATGGGGATAGAGGTCGCGATGAAAAGACTCCAGCGCCGCCTTGAACGAGTCCATGGCTAGGCGAGGTCCCACGGACGCGCTGGCCCGATCGGTCATCGCCTGTTGCACCAGCCCCAGCGACCGATGGAATACGCCCCATTCGGCCTCGGCGTCGCGCGGCAGATGGCGAATCGCCTCCTCGTGGGCGGCGGCGGCGTGCTCCAGCCAGGCCAGTTCGTTCGCCCAGGCCCCAACAACCGCCAGGACATTCCCATAGCAGGCAACGATGTGGCCGGTTTCCAGCCCACTCAAGCCGTAGGGGAGATCCGACAGCACTCCCCCCGCCTCCTCGGCCAGGCCGGGCAGCACCTCCAGCATGGCGTGGCCTTGCTGCTCGGTGCGCGGCTCGAGGGCCGCCTGGGTCACCGCGCGCAGCAGCACCGACCAGCCCTCCTCGAAGTCCAGCGGCAGAAACAGGGCATTCTGCGGCGACATCATGCCCACCCGCTCCGGCTCCTTGCTGCCCCAGGGGTTCAGAAAGCGCAGTTCCAGAAGCCGCCCGCTGGGCTCGGGCCCCCCCCAGATCATCAGGTCGCCGCGCGCCTCCAGCAGCATCTGCCGGCCCGCGACAACCGCCCCCGCGAGCCCCGTGTAGCGATCCAGGTCGCCCGAGTACGGCACCGACCGATCAAGTTTGACAAGGCGCACCCCCGACAAGGCCTGCAACCCTTCGACAACGCGGGTCCGATGCTCGTCGGCACCCGCTCCGGAGAATCCCGCCACCACCAGGGTTTGCTGCCGCCCGCGGGCGACCGAGGCCAGGGCTTCGTCGGCGGCGCGCGGCGGTGGTCCCCCACCCCGCAGGACCCGAAAAAGGCGGCGAAACAGACTCCGTGACGCGTCGCGCCCCTGTCTGGGCGCGCGACGGCCGGCCGTGTCCTGGGGCATGGGCATCAGGGCCGTCCCTGTCCCCTCTCCAGCCCCATATCCGCCGGTTACTCCGCCCTGCAGGTCCGCGGCCGGTACATCGGCTTGCCGTTCCAGATGCACGATTCGGTCATGAGCGCTGGCCAGCCGTCGCGACAGGCGAACCATCAGGCGCAGCGTGAGGTCCGGATCCTCGGCCAGCCGTCGCAGGCCGGCCCGGCGCGGAAATGCGTGCACCGCCACCACGCCACGGGCGACGGCCGTGGCACCGCGCGGATCCTGGTCCAATGCCGTCAACTCGCCGACCAGATCGCCCTTGCCAATGGTGGCGAGATGCACAAGCCCCGCATCTCCCTCCTTAAACAAGGCGACCTCACCCGATGCCACGAGGTAGAGAACGTCGCTGGACTCCCCCTCGCGGAAGATAATGTCGCCGTCTTCAAAGCGTTGGAGGGTCGGCTTGGGTGCGGCCATGAGGTCTTCCGTCTATGCGCGGGCGATCCACCAAAGGTGGGCGGCGGCCAAAAAACGTCATGCGCTTAGCGCCGTGGCGTCGTTTGCTGCTCATGCGCCGCCTCGGGTTCCAGGGCAGGGGCATTTCCAGGCATGGTGCCAAGGTGCAGGATACGATCCTTGTAGACCCGAGCGACCCGACGCGTCTCGCCCGCGCCGTGCGCGGCGAGGACGAACGGCGCGCCCTGGTCGTCCCGGGCCATCTCCAGCGTCACGGTTCCAGCTTCCAGGAGGCCGGCCAGAGTGTCCTCCGGAACATCCAGTGCTTTCGCGAGGCTGCCAAACAAGACGTTAACTTCATTATACAATTCTGGCGTTTCGGACACCATGCACCTCGTTGCGAACAGAATCGGAGACGTGCGCCAAGGGCGCGGTTTGCAGCATCTTTACCAGGACTGCCGGAATCTCTAAAGAAGGGGGTATCGCGTGCGGTGTCGAGTCCCGACGCGTGACGGCAGGGCGGTCCGAAGCTCAAGCAAGATTGGCGTGAGTGCGCACTGTCGTATGTCTACTCCTGGAGGGTCGCCATGAGTTACGAGCAGGTCGAAGACGCTTGGACACTGATTGATGAAGCCGTAAAGCTGAAGGAGAAAGCCGGCAAGGACCTGCAACCGGACGATTATTGGGACCCGCTGTTCGCTCAGTCCGACCTGGTGGACGTTGAGCGGACTCAGGCCGAGGGCGGCTCCCCCCTGGCCAAGGTTTTTCTCAAGTCGCCTTACGGCCTCCAGTTTCGAACCGAGTACATGGACTGGATTCCCTTCCGTCACGGCGAGGTCAAACTGGACTGAGGATACCATCCCGTCCCCGGGACCTCCCCTTCATCGGTTGTCTTACGTCCCTTGGCAAGCTTGATGCGCGTGTCTACCGTCAATACCAAGATGGTGCGCCAACGGTCATTGACCATGGCCGTTGCCGGTCCTGTGGCCGGCCCGCCCTGGCAATCACGTCACGGTGCCCAAGCCTTCAACCCCTTGAGGGCCTGCAAGGCGCCCGGGAACTGCGCGACAATCGTCCGCCGCCGGCAGAGACGCTCATGATCGACGCGAACCACTGGCGCAGGTGATGACGCCCAAACCGTGGTTATTACACAGGGCTCCGAACCCGGATGACAGATCCGTCAGGTTGCTCGTCTCCGTTGGAGATCCTTCGCGTCCTGCGGACGCTCAGGATGAGGACTATCACTTTTTAAGGGCTTCATCCTGAGGAAGCGGAGCGACCGAAGGATCTCCATCGATGGTCCTGACCCTCTCGGATCATGACTCATGAACGATCGTCCATCCGGGTTCGGAGCCCTGGGAGCAAATCCCGAGCGATCTTGCACAGATTGCCCTGTTGCCCGCGAAAGACCGCCCGCCTCCAGGGGCGGTCCGATCGCGGAGTCTGATGGCGGCACGCGCTCAGGGCGAGTCCTTCATCGGCGTGACCGCCTTTTCGGCCAGCGCATCAAGCTGTTCGACGGTCATCGACTCGTCATAGATGCCGGCGGCAACCCGGACATCGGGCTGAAACGACACCTGCGTTCTGTTGGTGTACGAAATCTTGCGTGATGCCTTGGCCTCGCCGGGCCGAGGCCACCAGTACTCGACCCAGCCGCCGTCGGTGTCCTCGCCCGCCGCGCACAGATCCTGGAACAACAGGGTGCCCTTCTCGTCCTCCATCTGGAGGATCGGCCGGCCCACAAGATCGGGGCGCAACGGGTGGGCAATCATGCGGTCGTCGCGGCAGCTGAACACAAAGACGTAGCTGTCCTTCCACACCCACCGGGCGCTGTTGTTGAAGTCGGAGAACCCGGCCTGTCCCTTGTCGTGCAGGAACTTGGCCGCTTCCAGGACCTTGGCGATCACCTCGTCCACGGTGGCCGAGGGTTCCTCGGCCGCCGCCGGGGCAGTCAGCGTGAGCGCGGCCGCCATGGCCAGCGCCCTCAGTCCGTTTCGCATCTCGATCGTCTCCCGGTCTTTCAGTGTCTGTCCGGAAAGCCTTGCGGAACACCGTATACGGTATGCTACTCGGGCGCAGCAGCACAATATATTGCGGTTCCCGAGACTTTCCGGACGGGCTCTCAGGGTTTCGCTCTTCGGGGATGGGGCACGTCGGTGCCTCGGGCGCCAACCCTCATTTTATCCACGGCTTCCCGGCGGGCAGCAGCTCGCGGCCGTAGATCTCGTTCAGGATGATTCGGGCCATCATGTACCAGGCCGCGGCGGCGCAGATCATCAGCTCGTAGCCGGCGACCACCGTCAGCTCTGGAAAGCCGAAGTGCGCCAGGTCAAGCAGGATGAAGCCGATCAGCAGCGTGGTGAACGTAAAGGCCATGGCGCCGTGAATGCGCAGGGAACCGACCCACAAGATGGCCGTGAACAAGGTCCAGGCGATCAGGAACCAGCCGACATCGGTCGTGCTGGCCTGGAACACCTCGAAATGGTTGCCCAGCAGAAGCAAGGCCAGGGCGATCCAGAACGTCCCATAGCCGGTGAAGGCGCAATACCCGAAGTTGTTGCCGCTCTTCATCTCCTGAAGGCCGGCGATCATCTGGGCCAGCCCGCCAAAGATCAATCCCAGCCACACGACCGGGCCAATGCTGGGCATCCAGCCCACGTTATGAAATTGCAAGACCAGCGTGGTGAGCCCGAAACCGCCCAGGCCAACCACCGCCGGGTTGCCAAGTTTCTCTTCCGCCATTGCGTCCGTCCTCTCCTTCGGGGACATTGTTCTTCCGGTGCCCGTGTCCGCCGTCGCGTCCGGAAGCACGAAGCTCCGGCGGTCGCTTCGGGCGTCGCACGGTGTCTGGTTTTTCGCTCAGATGTTCGGCCCGTTCGCCCGCGATGAGGTCGTTCGGCGGCCTGCACGGTATTCACGGGGACGTGCCTTGCGACCGCCGTACCGTCTCACAGGAAGGACGTTGGGTCACGCCAGTTTTCAGGGTCATTTGGTTCTCCGGGCGTTGACAAGAGAGATGGCGTTGCTTCGGTGCTTTGCGAAGGGCTCGAAGCCTTCAACGGGTCCGAGGCCGAGGCGCCATGTCGTGGCGAGGGCGGTGTCGCGCGGGGCGGCGAGCGCGTTGGGGTCACTTACCTGGCACGCCTGAGCCCGCAGCTCAGCGGCGGAAAGGTCCTCACGCGTAACCGCGACTGGCATCTCTCGATTTTCCCAAACGAATCAGTCTCTTGAGAGAATCACATGCGGGCCAATCGGGAAAGCCCGGTCGCGAGTCACCCACTGCGTCCGCTGGTCTAGAGCAAATCCCGAGCGATCCGGCACGGATCGCCCTGGAAGGCCTTCTGGGGACGATTTGCTTCAATATCAATATATTAGGGTGTTTTCGACGAGTCAGTTGCCGCCGAAAACGCCCTAACTTTTTCTTACTATTATATTTTTTGGGTAGCGAAGCAGGTATCGTGACGGATCCGGGTTGAATATTCCGGGGCATGCGATATATTCGCATTCGCAATAAGTATTGCTTTTGCGTGTGTTCGTCGCCCCATGGGCGCCCTCTGTGTCATCTCGCATTCAAGAGGACAGTCGATGTCAATCACCCGTCTCTCGCTCGCCGTCGGCCTGCTCGCTTTCGTGCCGGCCGTCTCCATCGCTCAGGCCGAGGAGGTCAACGTCTACTCCTCGCGCCACTATGACACGGATCTTGCTCTGTACGACACCTTCACCGAACAGACCGGCATCAAGGTGAATCTCATCGAGGCCAAGGCCGATGAGCTGTTGAACCGTCTGGAGGCGGAGGGCGCCAACAGCCCGGCGGATCTGCTGATCACCGTCGATGCCGGGCGGCTCTGGCGCGCCGCGGAGGCGGGTGTCCTGACGCCGGTCGAGAGCGATATCCTGGCCGAGAGCGTGCCGGAGAAGTACAGGCACCCGGACAATCTCTGGTTTGGCCTGTCCAAGCGTGCCCGCGTCATCATCTACAACGCCGAGAATGGCATGCCCGAGGGCCTTGGGAGCTACGAGGATCTGGCTGACCCCGCCTATAAGGGACTGGTCTGCATCCGTTCGTCCAGCAACATCTACCAGATCTCCCTGATGGCTGAACTGCTCGAGGTGCACGGCGCGGAGACAGCCGAGGGTTGGGCGAAGGGCGTGGTCGCCAATTTCGCGCGTGACCCGGAGGGCAACGATACCGCCCAGATCAAGGCGGTGGCCGCTGGCGAATGCGGTCTGGCCGTGGTGAACACCTACTACGTTGGCCGTCTGCTGGCCTCGGAGAACCCGGAGGATCGCGCCGTCGGCGAGTCGGTCGGCGTGCTGTTCCCCAACCAGGACGACCGGGGCGCCCACGTCAATATTTCCGGGGCCGGTGTGCTGGCCAATGCCCCCAACCGCGACAACGCCGTGGCGTTCCTTGAGTACCTGGTCAGCGAAGAGGCCCAGCGCTTGTTCGCCGACGGCAACAATGAGTATCCCGTGGTTCCGGGCGTGGTGCCCGCCGGGCCGATCAAGGACTTCATGGACTTCAAGGCCAGTGAGGTGAACGCCAACGTGTATGGTGCCAACGCGACAGAGGCGACCGAGACCTACGACCGCGCTGGCTGGATGTAGGCGGGATAAGGGGGATCGTCATCGTTCCGGGCGGTTGCGTGCCATGGCCCGGCTCAGAAGGATAACCGGGACGATCCCCACCAGGACAATGGTCAGCGACGCCGTGGACGCCTCTTCCAGGCGGGCGTCGCTGGCCAGCCGGTGGGCCCGCACCGCCAGCGTGTCGAAGTTGAACGGCCGCACGATGAGGGTCGCCGGCAACTCCTTCATGACGTCCACGAACACCAGAATGACCGCCGTCAACAGGCCGCCCGTCAGCAACGGCAGGTGGACGGATCGCAACGTGCGCAGCGGCCCCGCGCCGAGGGTGCGCGCGGCTTCGTCCAGGCTTGGTGAAATGCGGCTCAGGCTGGACTCCGCCGCGCCCAGGGCCACGGCCAGGAACCGGACCAGGTAGGCGAAGACCAGGGCCGCGACGGTTCCGGTGAGCAGCAGCCCTGTCGAGACGCCAAGGGTCTCTCGGGCCAGGGCATCGATGGCGTTGTCCACTGTGGCGAACGGCACCAGGATGCCGACGGCGATCACCGCGCCCGGGATGGCATAGCCGAGGCCGGCCAGCCGAATGGCGGCGCCCGTGGCGCGCGACGGGTCCATCCGACGGGCATAGGCCAGGAGCAGACCGAGCGCCACCGCCAGGACGCTGGTCAAGGCCGCGAGCGAGAAGCTGTTGCGGGCGAAATCGAAGAACGCGGCCAGTCCCATGGGATCGCCGAACCGGATCGCCAGATCGAGCAGAATGGCCGCCGGAATGGCAAACCCCACCAGGATTGGGACCGCGCAGGTGGCGACGGCCAGCGTGGCGGCGATCGGCCGGAGCGCGAGGCGGGTCGGCGGCCGCATGCGTCCGGCGGACTCGTGGAACCGCGCCCGGCCGCGCGCCAGCCGCTCGATCAGGAGCACCGCCGCCACCGCCGCCAGCAGCAGCGCGGCCAATTGTCCGGCCGCCACCGGTGCGCCGCGCGCGAACCAGGTGCGGTAGATGCCGGTGGTGAAGGTGGGCACGCCCAAATGACTGACGGTGCCATAGTCCGCCAGCGTTTCCATCGCCACCAGGGCGGCGCCGGCGGCGATGGCCGGGCGCGCCAGCGGGATCCCCACGCGCAAGAACACGCCGGTCGGACTGGCGCCCAGGATGCGGCCAGCCTCGAGCACACCCACTGACTGCTGCAGGAAGGCGGCTCGAGACAGCAGGTAGACGTATGGATAGAGGACAAACCCCATCAGCACGACCGCTCCGTACAGCGAGCTGATGTCGGGAAAGACGTAGTCGGTTCGGCCCCAGCCGAACAGGTCCCGCAACGCCGTCTGCACCGGTCCCGCGTAGGCCAGCAGGTCGTAATAGACATAGGCCATGACATAGGCCGGCATGGCCAGGGGCAGCAACAGTGCCCATTCGAACACACCGCGCAGGGGGACCCGGGTCATGGTGACGATCCACGCCGTCGTCACGCCGAGGATGGTCGCCAAGCTCACCACGCCGATGGTCAGCAGACTCGAATTGCGGACGTAGTCGTCCAGCACCGTGGCCGCCAGATGACTCCACACACCCTCGCTGGGCAGGAAGACGCGGGACACCACGACGAGAATCGGAAGTGCCACCAGCAGCGCCACGGCTCCCGCCGCCCAGGACCAGGGCGAGCCGCGCCGGCGCGGGGGGCGGGCAGGGTGCGCGGTGTCGGGCGATATGATGGGATCGGGGGCGGAGAGGGGACGGGTGGTCATCGTGCGGGCCTATCCTTGGCGGCGCGGCGGTCACGCTCACCCCTTTCTGCCCCGCGACCAAGGCACCGGACGTGCCAGGGCCGATGTTGGCCAGTTATGATGTTGGCCAGTATGATGTCGGCCAGTATACCGGGTTCGACGCGCCCCGGAGTATCCGGCGGGTGGGGGGGGCCCCGAGGCATCCGGGTGGAGAATGAACACGGCACATCTTATATCACCCCGCCACGGGTGAAACGCATAGCAGAGTGGTATACCAGGGTAATCGGGTAAACGCTTGGACACACACCGTCGTCGCGAGGAGCGAGCGACCCAGGGTCTCAAGAAGGGGCGATCCAGAGCGAATGTCGGAGCCCTGGGTGCCCTCTGCCCCTGGATTGCCACGCCCCCCGGATTGTGTCCCGTCTGGCGACGAGGGCTCGCAATGACGGGTCACGTCACAAATAGCACGTTATGGCTGTTCCGGGGTCGGTGTTCTGGTCCGGCCATGATCCAGGACCCCTGTTCACCCGATTGCCCTGACTGGTATACGAGGGAGCCGCACGTCGCCGAACGGGGCTATGCCGACGCCTTGCTGACGTAAGCATAGGGCGGGGTCACCTCCGGAGCGAACACGGCGCTCGCCGAGGCGATCCTAGTGCACTGACACAGGCAAAAGATGCAGTCTGCATTCTTTTGTCTGTGTCGAAAGTGCACTAAATTCAACATGTTGTGCAGCGACGTTTGCACTCATAGGGTGAATCCCTTGAATGCGTCGCTGCACTAGAGCATGTTGCGCGATTTCCGAATCGCCCAACATGCCCTAATGATTTGTTTTTCAAGCAAATCGTCGTCGCGATCTGTGCCAGATCGCTCGGGATTTGCCCTAACCGTTCGCCCGCGCCAGGGCACCATGCCAGCTCTTGGCGCTCTCTTGCGCCGCCCACAGGGCGGCGTAGCGGCCGTCCGCCTTCATCAGCAGCGTGGCATGATCGTCCTGTTCCACCAGCCGTCCGTCGTCGAACACCAGGACCTGATCGGCGGCGACGATGGTCGACAGACGA
>JANQGN010000589.1 GCA_028277295.1 Rhodospira sp. | reverse complement strand
CAACCATGGTGGTCCTCCCGGTTCCATGCGTTTGCACGCGTCTGACCGCGTGCGACGAGGCGCGACCGCCGGTGTCCGGGGCGGGGACATGGACCCGCCAATGGTCGTGCCGGTGGGGGGTTCGCCGACGCCTGGGCAGCGCGGGAGCCCCTCCTGTTCTGTGGAAGGGTTACGCGGATGCTGTCAAAAAGACAATAATATCTTGATTTACCTGCGCTTTTTTGTAACAAAATTCTTCACCTCCCCACTCGGGGAGTCAAAAAATCCACCTTGCGGCGCAACACGACCACCGAAGGGAGGGCCGCCTCTTGGATTCCAGCTTCAGCCTTAAGATCCGCGAGCGCCGCCGCGCCCTGGGCCTGACCCAGGCCGACATGGCCGGTCGTGTGGGCATCTCGACCTCGTATTTCAACCTCATCGAACGCGGCAAGCGGACCATCGGCGGCGGCCTGATGATTCGCATCGCCCGCGCCCTGGATCTGGACCCTGGCACCCTGGACGACGCCTCGGAACGGCGCCTGGCGGCCGAACTGGCCGACCTGGCCAGCGACCCGCTGCTGGCCGATATGGACCTCGGCCCCGAGCGCGAGGCCGTCGCCGCGCCCGGAGCCACGCTGGGCGCCGTGGCGGCGCTGATCGGCCGTCATCCCGGCTGGGCGCGCGCCGTGGCCCGCCTGCACCGCGAGTGCCGCGACCGGGGCGAGGTGATCGCCGCCCTCACCGACCGGCTCAGTCAGGACCCGTTCCTGTCGGACATCGTCCACCGCATGCTGACCACCATTGCCGGCATCCGCTCGACAGCGGAGATCCTGGACAGCGTGGAGGACATCGACCCCGACCAGTCGCGCCGTTTCCGCGCGACACTGGTGGCCGAAAGCTCGCGCCTGACCGAGGCGGCGCAGGCGTTGGCCGACTTTTTCGACCATGCCGAGGCCCCCAAGCGCGCCGTCACCCCGGCCGAGGAGGTGGATGACTTCATCCTGGCCCACGACAATCATTTCCCGACCCTGGAAACGGAGGCGAACCGCCTGGCCGAGCACATCCGCGTCACCCGGCGCAGTGGCGCCGGGCGTCCGGCCGGCCAGGCCGCCCTGGTGCTCGACGGAGAGTTGCTGGCCTTCCTGGAGCGCTCGGGCGGCCTCCCGGATCCGGCGCGGCCGCGCACGGTGGCCGGCATGCCGGAGGACACCCTCGGCGACGGCGTCGCGCGCGCCCTGGAAGACGGCGCGCCGGCCCCCAGCCGCCGCTTCGCCCTCGCCCGCCTGGCCACCGCCCGCGCCCTGGCCGAGCCCATCGACGCCCTGGTGACCGATGCCCCGACCCTGGGCACGCCAGCGGCGCGGCGCCGGGCGCGAGGCGTTCTGGCCGCCTATGCCGCCTCGGCCGTGCTGTTCCCCTATGACCCCTTCCGCGAGGACGCCGAGCGGCTGCGCCATGACATCGGCCTGATGCGGCGGCGCTATCGCGCCAGTTTCGAGCAGATCTGCCAGCGGTTCGTCAGTTTGCGCCGCAAGGGCGCCGAGGGCGTGCCCTTCGCCATGCTGCGGGCTGATGCGGCGGGAACGCTGTCCAAGCGCTTCCCACTGCCCAACCTGGCGATGCCGCGCCATGGCTCCGCCTGTTCCCTGTGGGCCGTCTACGGGGCCTTCCAGACCCCCGGCACGGTGGTCCGGCAACTGGCCGAGACGCCCTCAGGCGATCGCTTCCTGTTCATCGCCCGGGCCGTGACCAAGGGGGCGGACAGCTTCGGCACGCCGCCCCGGCTGCTGTCTGTGGCCATTGCCTGCGACGCCCGCCATGCGCACCGGCTGGTCTACGCCGACGGCCTGGACCTGTCGGCGCGGGCGCGGGCGGTGGCCGTCGGGGTCTCCTGCCGGGTCTGCCCGCGCGAGGACTGCCGCCACCGCGCCGCCGACTCCATCGTCCCGGCGTGACACCCGCTCGTCGGCGGGGCGTGGCCAGAAACGCAACTTAATCGGGACTCATCCTATGGTTCGCGCCATGGCCCTTTGTTTTCACACAAGGGGGCGGTTAGAGTGGTCCTCATAAGCCCAAAATGGGCCGGCCGTGGAATATGGCCATCCGCGCGGCTCCTCTCGGTGGGACGCGCGGGCTTGACCAAGGGAGGATGCGCGTGCCCACGCGCCTGCTGATCGCCGAGGACGAGCCCAGTATCCTGGAGTCGCTCGTCTTCATCCTGACCCGGGAGGGGTACGACATCGCCACCGCGCGCAACGGCGAGGATGCGCTCGGCCGTCTGCGCGACCCCTTGGGCCCGCCTGGACTGTTGATCCTGGACGTCATGCTGCCGCGCGTGAACGGCTTCGAGGTGCTGCGCGCCGTGCGCCATGACCCCGCCCTGACCCGGTTGCCCGTGCTGATGCTCACCGCCAAGGGTCAAGCCCACGACCGGCAGATGGCCGAGCAGATGGGCGCCGACGCGTTCATAGCCAAGCCGTTCTCCAACCAGGACGTCGTGCGCCAGGCCCGCCGGCTGGCCGCGCCATGACCAGCGATGCGCCCATGACCAGCCACGATCCCGCGGCCCCGGACCCGTCCGAGACAACGCCGGCGGACGCGTCCCCGCCATCGTCCGCAGCGCCGCGCCGCTGGCGCGATGCCGCCATTCTGCTGCCGCTGCTGGGCACGGCGCTGTGGATGCCCCCCTTGGTTGGACTGATCTTGCCGGTCGGATCGATCGCCGGGGTGCCAGCCATCGCGCTCTACGTGTTCGGAGTCTGGGCGCTGCTGATCCTGGGCACCGCCCGCGTGACGGCCGGCCTGTGCCGCGACCACCGCTGCGCGGCGGCGGCGGCGGCGGATGGCCCCGGCGACGGCGACGGCGACGGTGGCCCGCTCCGGAGACCCGGACCATGACGGCGCAGGCGGTGGACTTCGCCCTGGCGGCGGCGCTGACCTATGTGGTCGTGCTGTTCGGCGTCGCCTATCTGGGCGATCAGAGGGCGCGGCGCGGCCATTTTGGCTGGCTGCGCTCGTCGCTGGTCTATACCTTGTCCATCTCGGTCTACTGCACCTCCTGGACCTTCTACGGCGCCGTCGGCTCCGCGGCCCGGGGCGGGCTGGCCTTCGCCACCATTTACCTGGGGCCGACCCTGGTGTTCGTGGGCTGGTGGCTGCTGTTGCGCAAGCTGGTGCGGATCGGCCGCACCCAGCATATCACCTCGATCGCCGACCTGATCTCGTCGCGCTTCGGGAAGAGCGAGGCCCTGGGCGCCCTGGTCACCCTCATCGCCGTGGCCGCCGCCACCCCCTACATCGCCCTGCAACTCAAGGCCGTGACCACCAGCTATCAGGTGATCGCCGGCCTGCCCCTGGACGACCTGGATGTCCGCGTCGGCTTCTGGGTGGCGGTCGGCATGGCCGCGTTCACCATCCTGTTCGGCACGCGCAACGTGGACGCCAACGAGCGTCATCATGGCGTGGTCGCGGCCATCGCCCTGGAAGCGCTGGTCAAGCTGTTCGCGCTGCTGGCGGTCGGCGCGTTCGTGGTCTTCGGCCTGTGGGACAGCCCGGCCGACCTGTTCGCCGCCGCGCCGCCCGGGTTCCTGACCTCCGAGGAGGTCTTCGGCCCGCGCTGGGTCACCCTGATCGTGTTGTCGGCGGCGGCGATCATCTGCCTGCCGCGCCAGTTCCAGGTGATCGTGGTGGAGAACGAAAACGAACGCCACCTGGCCACCGCCTCCTGGCTGTTCCCCACGTACCTGTTGCTGAGTTGCGTGTTCATCCTGCCCATCGCCATCACGGGCCTCACCCTGATGCCCGAGGGCGCGGATCCGGACATGTTCGTCCTGACCATACCGCTCATGGCCGATGCGGACTGGCTGGCGCTGCTGGTGTTCCTGGGCGGGTTTTCTTCGGCCACGTCCATGGTGATCGTCTCCAGCATCGCGCTGTCCACCATGGTCTCCAACCACATCGTCGCCCCCCTGGCGCTGCGCCTGTCGCGGGACCGCACCCGCACCAGCGGCGACGTGCGCAGCCTGTTGCTGAGCAGCCGGCGCGCGGCCATCGCCACCATTCTGTTCTTCGGGTTCCTCTACTTCCAGGGTAGCGGGCAATCGGATGCCCTGGCGTCCATTGGCCTGATCGCCTTCGTGGGCGTGGCCCAGTTCCTGCCCAGCGTCATCGGCGGCCTCTACTGGCCCCTGGCCAACAAGCGGGGTGCGCTGTGGGGGCTGTGCGGTGGGTTCGTGGTGTGGGTCTATGCCCTGGCCCTGCCCAGCCTGGGCGCCGACGGCCCCCTGGGTGCCGCCGTGCTGCGCGATGGCCTCTTTGGGATCGCCGCGCTGCGGCCTCAGGCGCTGCTGGGGCTTGAGGGCTGGGACCCGCTGGTGCACGCCACCTTCTGGAGCCTGGGACTCAACGTGCTGCTTTTCGTGGTGGGCTCCCTGAGCCGCGAGCCCAAGCCCCTGGAGTGGCTGCAGGCGAGCCGGTTCGTGGACGTGTTCCGGGGCGGCGCCGACGCGGGCGAGCGGCCCCAGTTCCAGCGGCCGGCCACCAGCGAGGATCTGTTCATCCTTGCCCAGCGCATCCTGGGGGCGGAGCCCGCCCGCGATCTGTTCGACGCCTTCGCGCGCCGCCAGGGCATCGCCAAGGGCCTGCCCCGGCCCACCCAGGACCTTATCGGCGACCTCGAACGGCGCCTGGCCGGCAGTGTCGGCGCCGCCTCGGCCCGCGCCATGGTTGCCCAGATCGCCGGCGGCGAGGTGGTCAGTATCGACGAACTGGTCTCCATCGCCGACGAAACCGCGCGCATCATGCGCACCAGCCAGGCCCTGGAGCGAAAGTCAGCGGAACTGGAGGTCACCGCCCGGCGCCTGCGCGAGGCCAACGATCAGCTGCGTGAAATGGACCGGCAGAAGGACGACTTCCTCAGCCAGGTCAGTCACGAGGTGCGCACGCCCATGACGGCCATCCGCTCCTTCGCCGAGATCCTGCGCTACACCGAGACCCTGGACTCGGACCAGGCACGCCGTTTCGTGGCCATCATCCACGACGAGTGCATCCGCCTGACACGCCTGCTTGATGACATCCTCGACCTGCGGGTGGTCGAGCAAGGGGAAATCCCCATCACCATGGACACCATCGACCCGGACGCGGTGCTCGATCGTACCCTGGAGGCCTGCGAGGGGCTGAGCGGTGACGTGCCCGTGCGCGCCGAGCGGCTTGGCCGGGCGACCGGCGCCAAGGTGCGGGCCGACCCGGACCGGCTGCGCCAGGTGTTCATCAACCTGCTGTCCAACGCCGTGCGCCACAACGACAAGGAACAGGTGGTGATCACCGTGACCAGTTGGGAGCGCGAGGGTGTCTACGAGGCGATCATCGAGGACAACGGCCCCGGCGTGCCCGATGAGTCGCGCGAGCGTATCTTCTCGCTGTTCTCCGCCAGTTGGACCCGCGCCGCCGGCAAGGGCGCCGGCCTGGGCCTGGCCATCAGCAAGGGCATCATGCACCGCATGGGCGGCGACCTGACCCTGGAACCGTCGCGGGACGAGAGCGAGGAGGGCGGCGAGGGCGGCGCTCGCTTCCGGGTGACCCTGCCGGCGGTGGTGCCGGTGGGCGACACGAGCGAGCGGATGCCGGGCTTGCCGGTGGGGTGAGCGAGGGGTGCCCTACAACAACGGCCAGACGTCCCCCGGAGCCGCCGTCTCCGGCAGGCCCTTGATGCGCATGTAGGAGACAACCCGGCGCACCCCGCGCGTGTCGCGGGCATAGGAGATGGCGCGGTCCAGGGTTTGCCGAGACTGGGCGACGCCCATCAGGTAAACGGTGCCATTGACCACGTCCACGCTGTAGTTGATGGACTGAACCCTCTCGTCAAACAAAAGGCGTGTTTTCAGCTTCTGGGCAATCGCCGCGTCGGCGGCGGCGTCCACCAGGGTGGCGGTCTCGTCCACGCGGATATCGTTGATCACCGTGCGCACACCCTCGGCCCGCCACGCCAGGCGCGCCGCCTCGACGCGATGGTCCGGCCTGGAGACCTCGCCGGTCAGCAACACCCGGCCCTCGCGCACGGTCATGTCCGCGGCCAGGAACATGTCGGCGTCGTGCTCCAGCCAGAGCCGGTTGATGGCCAGTTGGATCGCCGCGTCATCGGCATAACCGTCCAGGCCGCGTTCCTCGGTGGCCGCCGTGGCCACGCTGGCGCCCGCGCCGACGGCCAGGCTTGCGGGCGTGCAGGCGCCGGTCGCGCCCGCGAGGGCACCCCCCAGGCTAAGCGCCAAAGCCACGCGATGCGCGCCGAGCCGTCTCACGATCCCCGGACCCCCTGGTCCCGGCCGTAGCTGCGGCATTTGTCGATCAGAGCGGCGATCCCTTTGCTGTCTCCCGTCGCGGAGGTCCCAGTCCGGAGCTTCATCGCGCGCCGTCACGATACACCAGCGTAACGGCGCCGGGCCATTCTGAAAGAGACCCCTACTCAAACAGCAGGTCCAGCGGCAGGGCGTAGTTCAGGGTCAGCGTTTCGATGCCTGGATTGCGATCGCTGAGTTCGGCGTTAGAGATATGGTGATAGGCCACCCCCAGCCGGCCGCCATGATCGAACTGATAGGCGGCCTCCAGGCCCGTGCGGAACTCCAGGGGATAGCCCAGATCGCGACCGTCGCCTTCGCTATAGTAGCCCACCGCCGCGTTCGGGCTGATCAGGAAGCGCTCGCCGAAGAACACATCCAGCATGAACCCGCCATACCCGTACACCGCGCCCCGGTCGGTGACCTCGACACCGGTGATGGGGGTGAAGCGCCACAGCTTGTAGGGCAGGCGCGCCTCGAGCCGGAACATGGACACGGTTTCGTTGCCCTTGTCGGTCTCGTTGTCCAGACGCACGTTGTGGGCGCCGGCGCCGATGGTGATGCGGAACGGCTCCTCCGGCCCCTCGGCCCACAGGTCGTTGCCCCGCAGGTGGTCGCCAATCATGCCCGCGCCGATGACCGCCAGGGACGAAAAGGCGATCAGATTGAAGTCCTGGTCGGCGCGCGCGGGTGACGCGGCGGGAACGGCCAGCGCCGCCAGCAGCGCCATGGCCAGTCCCCCGCGCGCCCTTCGCCGGTGCCCGTCCCTCGTCCCACAAACCATGCCCGCCTCCCCCGTTGCTATCCCGGTCGCCGTGTGCCAATGGCGGGCCTCACCATAGCGTCTGCGGGGGCGGGAGGGAACCGGCCGAAACCGCGGGAAGCGCCTCACACAAGCGGCCCGGCCAGGGCGCACAGGAACCCGCCGGACGCCCGGGTCAGGCGCAGCGGCACGGCGTGGCCCTCCAGCGCAACCGTGGCCCGGCGGAGGTCCGGGGACAGGGCCTCCACGATGATCGCCTGCTCCCGGCCCAGCAGGGGCACGCCCAGGGCCTTGGCGGCGGCCTCCTTGCAGCACCATAGCAACAACGGACCCTCGATGGTCGCGGCGGGGGCCCGCGCGGCCAGCAAGCCGCGCTCGGTCTCGGTCAGGGCCTGGGCCGCGAGGGCCGCTGGATCGGCCACATGGGCCGGATGTTCCACGTCGATGCCCACGCGCTGGCCGGCCGGCACGGCCACGGCCAGCGCCAGCGGCCGGCCCCCGGCCGCGCCCGCCGACAGGTGCGCCAGCGACACCACGGGCGCGGCGCGGCCGTCCGCCAACCGCACGACGGGCGCGCCACTCGCGCCGGTCATCACCGCGATCGCCGAGGGCGCCGGCGCCGGCTGCCCCTGGCGGGCCAGCAGATCGCGCACCGCCGCCTTGGCCGCCAGCCGCCCGCGCAGCCAGTCGGCGCGCCGGGCCGGACCGCTAGCGGCGACACTGGTCCGCCACTGATCCAGTTCGGCCGGGGCGAACAAGCCGGCATCGGGCGCCGTTGGCGCCGGCCCGCCCAGGGCGCGCACCGTAAACGGTGCCGTTGCCTCGGCGGCGAAGGCGGCGGTCCAGTCGCGCGGCGCGGGGGCGCGCACCGCCGCGCGTCCGGCCGGACGGCGCCGCGCCGGGCGCCGGCCCAGGTCCGGCCGGGACGTCACCGGCCGAGGCGCCGGCCTCGCGTCCGCCCCCGACCCCAGCCCCAACAGGTCACGCACCCGCCCCGCATCCTCCGGCCCCAATTGAACATAGGGCATGACACTGGGCAGGGCCGGGGCATCGGCCCGCCCATCCTCGGGCCAGGCGGAGCCGAGCAGCGGCCCCGGCTCCAGGTCCACGCCAACGACGAAGAGCTGTGCCAGCAGGTGCAAGAGCTGCGTCACCCCATCGCGGCGGGTGCTGTCCACGCTCTCGGCCAGCTTGGGTTGGTCGCGCAGGATGTCGTTGACGAAGGCGGTCAGGGTGGAGCCCGGCCCCACCTCGACAAACACCCGCGCGCCATCGGCATAGAGGCGCTCCACCGCCTCGGTGAAGCGCACCCGGCTGGTGTACTGATCGATGGCCGTCTGCAGGAAGGCGTCGCGGTCCTCCGCCGGGAACGGCGCCGCGTGGACGCAGGAAAACAGCGACACGCCGCGTCTGGGATGCACGGCGACGCCGGTGAACAGATCCCGGAAGCCCTCGGCCATGGGAGCCACGGCCGGCGTGTGGTAAGCCCAGGACAGCGGCAGCGTCTGGCACAGGGCGCCGGCCTCGGTCAGCGTCCCGGCCAGGGTGGCGATGGCCGCGCGTGGCCCCAGGACCACCGCCTGATTGGGGCAGTTGTCCATGGTGAAGGTGACGTCGGGATGGGCCGCCAGGGCCTCCACCAGGGTCTCGCGGGGCAGCGCGCCGATCGACAGCAGGGTGGCC
>JANQGN010000550.1 GCA_028277295.1 Rhodospira sp. | reverse complement strand
GTAATATCGGCAAACGCTGTAAGGAACTTCAAATCCATAAACCACACTAGAAAATAAATATTCTAGTGTCCTGGTTGAATCCGAAGTTCGTCCAGCGTTTACCGAATAGTGTAACGAACTTCGGATTCAGGACACTAGCGCCGACCAGGCATTCGAAGCGATGGCCGCCGGGCAGCACGCAGGACAGCTTGGTCCTGTCCTCGCCGTCGAAGGCCACGCCGGCGTGGTTGCCCAGGCTGCGGGCGATGCGTTCCACGGCGGCGCGGTTGAGGTGGGGCGCCTCGACGCGGCGTTTGCCCTCCCCCCGCCGTTCGGTGACCACGGCGTGGGGGCGGTTCATGCGGATCTCGACGGTGGCCGGGTCGGCGTAGAACCGGGCCAGCGGGGCGAGGATCGCCTGGGTGATGACGCTCATGGATGTGTCCCCCGTCACCAACTCGGGGGATGGGTGAGCTGATGCGTGGGCTCCACGCCCGCATCCGGACAGGTCCTGCCCCCCCAGTGATCGGGGTAGACGACGGTGTAGGTGCTGTCGGCGTAAATGATATCGACGGTGTTGTAGTCGAGCGTCTTGAAGGGGCTGGCCTCGGTGCTCTTGCTGTCCGCCCAGGCCACGTGTTCCGAGATGATCTGGCCGGTCTCCCGGTTCTTCTCGATGATCTTCCGGGCGGTGCGGACGATCCGCTGGAAGGCGGGTCGGTAGCGTGTGGTGGTGCAGTCGCTGCCATCGCAGCGGCCGCCGGTGGAGACCTCATGGGGCTCGCAGGTCAGCGCCACGGAGACCACGAACTGGCGCTGCTCGCCGTGTTCCGTGCCGCAGACGTTCTCGGCGGGCAGCGGCGGACCGGCGCCCAGGGCCTTTTCGTAGACCGAGCCGTCCGGGCGTTGGTAGAGGCCGATCTTCCTGGTGGCCCGGTGGGCCTGGCAGCCCGAATAGGACGTCTGGCCGGTGGGCTCGGTGGTGGTGCCCTGGGAGATGTAGGGCTGGCGCACGGCGCCGGGCAGCACCTGGGCCTCGGCCACCACATAGCGACCGCTGGGACTGTTGATGGTGACCTTGGACAGGGGCACGCCATAGAGGCCGCCGTCGTTCATCTGCCAGCCTGCGGTGGTGACGCCGTGCGGGTAGGTCTGCGTGCCCACCTTGCATTCGGTGAGGTATTCGCGCTTGCCATTGCGCATGTAGTAGGCGCGCACGTTCTCGTAGCTGACCCCGGCCGACACATCGTGGGTCCAGGTGGCTGGGTCCTCGCAGCCCTCCCGGGTGGTGTGGATCGGGACGGTGGCCGCGTCCGGCGAACAGGGGGTGATGTAGGTGGACACGCCGTCCACCGTGATCCGCGTGCGGTACTGGTTGGTCACCAGGCCGCCGCCCTCATCGACGATGGGCTCGCAGACGCGCCGCCCGCCGGCATCGGTGAAGGCGCGCTGGTGGGGATAGGTGGTGCCGTTGTCGGCGCAGTCGCCGACATCGAAGGTGGACCCCTCCAGGGTGTAGCGCAGCCGGCCCTGCTGGTAGCTGAGGTCCTCGGCGAAGGCATGGCGGATGGTGCAGCCCTCGATGGTCGGCACCAGGGGAACCGGCGGGGTCTCGACGGAGGGACCGCAGCCGCGCACCTCGACGGTCTCGTCCTTGCCGTTGGTGTAGCTGAGCGTCGCCTGGGGCACGGCCTGCATGGCGTCGTAGTCCAGGGACAGGGTGCAGGTCCTGGTGTCCTCGACGATGGGGAAGGTGATCTTGGGGTCGGGCTGGCACTGGCTGGCCAGGGTGCGGCCGCCGTCGGTGTCGGCGAAATAGAGTTCGTATTGGGCCGTGGCGACGCGGCCCTCGACATCGATCACGTCCGGGCAGCGCTCGTAGACGCGCTCCAGGGGGATGGGTGCGGCGGTCTCCGATGGGGCGCAGCCGCGCACCTCGATCTCGGCATTGGTGTCGTTGACATAGACCAGGGTGGCTTGCGGCACGGCCTGGGCGGCGGCCTGGTCGATGTACACCGGGCAGGCGTCCGGGTTCTCGACGATGGCGTAGGTCTTGTCGGCGTCCGGCTGGCAGGGTGCCGCCTCGTGGCGGGTGCCGCCGCCGTCCACGTAGAACAATTGGTA
>JANQGN010000484.1 GCA_028277295.1 Rhodospira sp. | reverse complement strand
GGTGGCCGGCATCCGCTTTTTCAACGACAGCAAGGCCACCAATGCCGAGGCCGCCGAGAAGGCCATCCTGTGCCACGAGGACGTCTACTGGATCGCCGGCGGCCAGGCCAAGGTGGGCGGCATCGACCGCCTGGAGCCGCACCTCGACCGCATCGTCCACGCCTATCTGATCGGCGAGGCGGCGCAGGCGTTCGGCGTGTTCCTGGATGCTCACGAGGTGCCGTTCTCCCTGTGTGGCACGCTGGACAAGGCGGTGTCGCTGGCCTTCCGTCACGCCGTCGAGGACGAGGAGGAGGAGCCGGTGGTGTTGCTGTCACCGGCCTGTGCCTCCTGGGACCAGTTCGACGACTTCGCGCATCGCGGCGACGCTTTCAAGGCGCTGGTGGCCGACCTGGTGCCGGAGACTGAGGGCGACGCCGCCGATGGCCGGGACGACGCCGACACCGACACCGACACCGACGCCGACACCGACACCGAGACCGACGACGATCGCGATGGGGAGGCGCCCGCGTGACCACCCACCGCGTCCAGGCCATGACGGCGCCCCGCGCCATGCCCACCGTGCCGCCGCCCAGCGCCGGTGTGGCGGGCGCGGCGCGGCGCGTGCGCGTGCGTCCGGGCGACGCCAGCGTCATCGGCCGCTGGTGGTGGTCGGTGGACCGCTGGATGCTGGCCGTGGTCGCCGCGCTGGTGGGCATCGGCGGCGTGCTGATCCTGGCCGCCGGACCGCCGGCCGCCGGCCGCATCGACGTCGAGACCTTCCACTTCGTCCGCCGGCAAATGGTGTTCGTGCCGGTCGGGCTCGCGGTCATGTTCGCGGTGTCGCTGCTGTCGCCGCGTGGCGTGCGGCGCATGGGCATCCTGGGGTTCCTGGGCGCCCTGGGCCTTCTGAGCCTGACCCTGGTGGTGGGGCCGGAGTACAACGGCGCCACCCGCTGGCTGACCCTGGGCGGGTTGACCCTGCAGCCGTCGGAGCTGGTCAAGCCCCTGTTCGCGGTGGTGACGGCCTGGCTGCTGGCCGCCGGGGCGACCGGCGAGGGCGTGCCCGGCCTGCGTCTGTCCCTGCTGCTCACGGGGGCGGTGGCCGCGTTGCTGCTGGCCCAGCCGGACGTGGGCATGACGCTGGTGCTGGTGGGCATCTGGTGCACCCAGGTGTTCCTGGCCGGGCTGTCGCTGGCCTGGGTCACCCTGCTGGCCCTGGTCGGCCTGGGCGGGCTGGTCGGCGCCTACATGATGTTCCCGCACGTGCAGTCCCGGGTGCACCGGTTCCTGGACCCGGAAAGCGGCGACAACTACCAGATCCGGCAGTCCATGGAGGCCTTCACCCAGGGCGGGCTGTTCGGGCGCGGCCCCGGCGAGGGGCGGGTGAAGGAAGACCTGCCCGACGCCCACACCGATTTCATCTTCGCGGTGGCCGGAGAGGAGTTCGGGCTCGGCCTGTGCCTGCTCCTGGTGGCGCTGTTCGCCGTGCTGGTGGTGCGGGCGACGACGCGGGTCATGGCCCAGCGCGACCTGTTCGCCATGCTGGCGGTCGGCGGACTGACGGTGCAACTGGCCATGCAGGCGGTCATCAACATGGCCTCCAGCCTGAACCTGATGCCCACCAAGGGAATGACCCTGCCGTTCATCAGCTACGGCGGCTCGTCCATGGTCGGCGTGGCCCTGGCCACGGGCATGATCCTGGCGCTCACCCGGGTGCGCCCGCGCGCGGAGGGCCGGCCATGACCCAGCCGATCACCCACCCAATGGGCGCCACGCCCTCGGCGGCCAGGCAGGACGCGCCCTTCATCGCGCTGGCGGCGGGCGGCACCGGGGGCCATGTGTTCCCGGCCGAGGCGCTGGCGGCGGCGCTGGAGGCCCATGGCTGCCGGCTGGCCCTGATCACCGACCGACGCGGCCAGGACCACGGGGGCGCTACCCTGGGCGGCGTCCTGGGGCGGCTGGAGACGCACCGCTTGCAGGCCGGTGGTATCGCCGGGCGCGGCCTGGGGGGGCGCCTCTCCGGGCTGGCCCGGCTGGTCCTCGGCGCCGGGCAGGCGTGGCGCCTGCTGCGCCGGCTGCGACCGGACGCGGTGGTCGGCTTTGGTGGCTACGCGGCCTTCGCGCCGCTGCTGGCGGCCAGCCTTCTCGACCTGCCCACGCTGATCCATGAGCAGAACGCCGTGCTGGGCCGGGCCAACCGGCTTCTGGCCGGGCGGATGCGCATGGTGGCGACGGCGTTTCCCGCCGTGCGTCATCTCGCGGCCGACAAGGCCCACCATGTCGGCAACCCGGTGCGCCCGGCGACGCTGGCGGCGCGCGCCGCGCCCTATGCCCCGCCGACGGAGGGCGGACCGATCCACCTTCTGGTGACTGGCGGCAGCCAGGGGGCGCGGGCGCTCACCGATCTGGTGCCGGCCGCCCTGGCCGCGCTGCCCGAGGCTCTGCGGTCGCGCCTGGCGGTGGCCCAGCAGTGCCGCCCGGAGGACCTGGACCGCGCCGGTGCCGCCTATGCCGCCGCCGGCATCGCCGCCGAGACCGCCGCCTTCTTCACCGATATCCCGGCGCGTCTGACCGCCGCGCACCTGGTGGTGTGCCGCGCCGGGGCCTCGACGGTGGCGGAACTGACCTGCGCCGGCCGCCCGGCGGTGCTGATCCCGTTCCCCTTCGCCATCGATGATCACCAGACCGCCAACGCGCGCGCGATGGACGCGGCCGGCGCCGCCTGGCTGATGCCCCAGGGCGTGCTGACCGCCGAGAGCCTGTCGGCCCGGCTGGCCGCGTTGCTGGGGGAGCCCGATACGCTGGCCGCCGCCGCCGCCCGCGCCCGCGCCCTGGGCCGGCCCGATGCCGCCCAGCGGCTGGCCGCCCTGACCCTGGCCCTGGCCGACCCGCCCGACATCCCGACCGATCACGCCCCGTTCCGGGAGACCGCCTCGTGAGAGCCCTACCCCTCGATATCGGCCCGATCCACTTTGTGGGCATTGGCGGCATCGGCATGAGCGGCATCGCCGAGGTGCTGCACAATCTGGGCTATGGCGTCCAGGGGAGCGACCTGGCCGAGGGCGCCAACGTCAAGCGGTTGCGCGGGCTGGGGATCCGGATTGCCGTCGGCCACGACGCCGCCCACCTGGGCGACGCGCAGGTGGTGGTGATCTCCTCGGCGGTGAAGGGCGGCAACCCGGAGGTGGAGGCCGCCCGCGCCCGCCTGATTCCCGTGGTGCGCCGGGCCGAGATGCTGGGCGAGCTGATGCGCCTGAAGTGGGCCATCGCCATCGGCGGCACCCACGGCAAGACCACCACCACCTCGATGGTGGCGGCGCTGCTGGAGGCGGCGGGCATGGACCCCACCGTCATCAACGGCGGTATCCTGAACGCGCGCGGCACCAACGCCTACCTGGGGCATGGCGACTGGATGGTGGTGGAGGCCGACGAGAGCGACGGCACCTTCACCAAGCTGCCGGCGACCATCGGCGTGGTGACCAACATGGACGCCGAGCACCTGGACTTCTACGGCACCTTCGCCCGCATGCGCGAGGCCTATAAGACCTTCGTCCAGAACCTGCCGTTCTATGGCTTCGCCACCCTGTGCATCGACCATCCCGAGGTTCAGTCGCTGATTCCGGAGGTCCTGGATCGCAAGATCATCACCTACGGCTTCAGCCCGCAGGCGGACGTGCGCGCGGTGAACCTGAGGGGCGGCGCCGATGGCGCCCGCTTCGACGTGGTGCTGACCGATCGCGTGACCGGCGCGACCCAGACCCTCGACGGCCTGTTCCTGCCCATGTTCGGGCGTCACAACGTGCAGAACGCCCTGGCGACGGTCGCCATCGGCCACGAAATGGGCATCACCGGCGAGACCATCCATCATGCCCTGGCCACCTTCGCCGGGGTGCGCAGGCGCTTCACGCGCACCGGCACCTGGAACGGCGTCACGGTCATCGACGACTACGGCCACCATCCGGTGGAAATCGCCGCGGTGCTGGGCGGTGCCCGCGAGGTGGCCGGCGACAAGCGGGTGATCGCGGTTGTCCAGCCGCATCGCTATAGCCGCCTTCAGGCGCTGTTCGATGACTTCTGCACCTGCTTCAACGACGCCGACGAGGTGCTGGTGGCCGACGTCTACCCGGCCGGCGAGGCGCCCATCCCCGGCGTCGACCGAGACGCCCTGGTGGATGGGCTGCGCACCCACGGCCACCGCAACGTGACCGCCCTGCCCGCGGCCGAGGCCCTTCCCGAGAGGATCGCCGCCATGGCCCGGCCCGGCGACCTGGTGGTGTGCCTGGGGGCGGGCACCATCTCGGCCTGGGCCAACGCCCTGCCCGGGCAGTTGCAAACCCGCGGCGACGCGGCCAACGCGGCCGCCGCGTCCTCCAATGCCAAGACCGTCGGGAGGTCTTCATGATGGCCGCCGAACGCCTGGATCGCGCGCCCTTGGGCTGTCCCACGGACTCGGGTGTCCCTGTCCCCCTGATCGACCGCCTGCCGCCCACGCGCGGCCGGGTGCGGGCCGAGGCGCCGCTGTCGGCGGTCACCTGGTTCGGGGTCGGCGGCCCGGCCGAGGTGCTGTTCCGCCCCGCCGACGACGCCGACCTGGCGGCCATGCTGGCCGGCCTGCCGGCGGACGTGCCGGTGACGGTGATCGGGGTCGGCTCCAACCTGCTGGTGCGCGACGGCGGCATCCGGGGTCTGGTGGCGCGCCTGGGCGGTCCCTTCACCGAGGTTCGGGTGGCGGGCGAGACCCTTGTCTGCGGCGCCGGGGCGTTGGACTCGACGGTTGCCCGGGTGGCCCGCGACGCCGGCCTGGGTGGGCTTGAGTTCCTGTCGGGCATCCCCGGCACCCTGGGTGGGGCGCTGCGCATGAACGCCGGGGCCTATGGCCGCGAGCTGTCGGACGTGCTGGTCTCGGCCCGCGCCGTCGATCGCGCCGGCCGGACTCACGATGTGCCGGCCGCCGACCTTGGGCTGTCCTACCGGCGGTCCGAGGCCCCGGCGGACTGGATCTTCACGGCGGCCGTGCTGCGCGGCCGGTTCGATGACCGCGCCGAGATCGCCGGTCGCATGGACGCCATCCGCGCGGCTCGCGAGGCCAGCCAGCCCGTGCGCGGGCGCACCGGCGGCTCGACCTTCGCCAACCCCTCCAACTGCAAGGCGTGGGAGCTGATCGACAAGGCCGGTTGCCGGGGCCTGCGCCTGGGCGGCGCCCAGGTCTCGGAGCAGCACTGTAACTTCCTCATCAACACCGGTACGGCCACCGCCGCCGACATCGAGGCCCTGGGCGAGACCGTGCGCCGCCGGGTGCGCGCCGCCAGCGGCGTCGACCTGCGCTGGGAGATCCGCATCCTCGGCGACCCGCTGCCCGGTGCTGATCCAGCCGAGATCATGGGAGAGACCGCATGACGGGCCGCATCGCCAAACGGGTCACCGTCCTCATGGGGGGCTGGTCCGCCGAGCGCGCGGTGTCGCTGAACAGCGGCGCCGCCGCCGTCGCGGCCCTGCGCGAGGCCGGATACATGGCGGAGGCCATCGACGTCGCGCGTGATCCTCTGTGCTTCCTGGCGCAACTCCGCGACAGCCGCCCGGACGTCGTCTTCAACGCCTTGCACGGCCGCTTTGGCGAGGACGGACGCATCCAGGGCCTGCTGGACATTCTCGGGCTGCCCTATACCCACTCGGGCGCCCTGTCCAGCGCCATGGCCATGGACAAGCCCACCGCCAAGGCCGTGTTCGCCGCCGCCGGAATCGCCGTCGCCGACCACGTCCTGGTGGGGCCGGACGCTTTCGCCGATCCGGACCACGAGCCCATGGAGCGGCCCTATGTGATCAAGCCGCCCAACGAGGGCTCCAGCGTCGCCGTGCATGTGGTGACCGAGGGCTCCAATGTCCTGGCCCAGCTCCGTCAGCACTGGCCCTATGACGGTCCCGCCATGGTCGAGCGCTTCATTCCCGGGCGCGAACTGACGGTGGCAGTGATGGGGGATGGCGACGCGGTTCGCCCGCTGGCGGTCACCGAGATCACCACCCAGCGCGGGTTCTACGACTATGACGCCAAGTACGTCGCCGGCGGCTCGGTGCATGTGCTGCCGGCGGCGCTGGACGCGGACACCACCGCCGCCTGCCTGGAGCTGTCGGCGCGCGCCCACCGCGCGCTCGGCTGCCGGGGCGTCAGCCGCGCCGACCTGCGCTTGGACGGCGAGACCGTCTACCTGCTGGAGGTCAACACCCAGCCGGGCATGACGGCCACCTCGCTGGTGCCCGAGCAGGCCGCCCATGTGGGCCTGTCATTCCCCGCGCTCTGCGCCTGGATGGTGGAGGCCGCCACATGCGATGGTTGACAGGGGGACAGGAAGGGAGCGCCGGACGCGGGCGTGACGCCCGCCGCGCTCCCGCCGCCCGAGGCGCGGCCCGGGGCGGTTCCCGACCCCGCAAACCCAGCGCCACGACACCGCGCCGCAAGCGGCCGGCGCCCCGTCGCGCGCCGGTCTCCTGGGGTCTGGTCTGGGGCCGGCTGCGGCTGGCGGGGCTGGGCCTGGTGCTCGTCGGAACGGCGGCGGCCGCCGCCTGGACCTGGAACTCCGGCATCATCGGCCGCCAGTGGGCCGCCGCCGGCGCGTTCGTCGACCACATCGCGCTTCGGGGTGGGCTGGTGGTGCGCTCGGTGACCGTCGAGGGCCGCGACCGCACCTCGCCCACGCGCCTGCTGGCGGCGCTGGGCATCGGGCGCGGCGAGCCCATCCTGCGCTTCGATCCTCACGCGGCGCGGGCGCGGGTTGAGGCGCTGCCCTGGGTGGAGAGCGCCCGCGTCGAGCGCCGCCTGCCGGATTCCATCCATGTCGTGCTGACGGAGCGCGAGCCCCTGGCCCTGTGGCAACGCGGCGCCGATGGCGACTTCGCGGTGATCGACCAGGCCGGCGTGCCGCTGGAGGTCGACACCCGGCCCTTCGCCGACCTGCCGGTGATCGTTGGAGACGGCGCGCCGGGTCGGGTGCCGGGCCTGATGGCCATGCTGGCGGCCGAGCCCGATCTCGCCGCGCGGCTGCGCGCCGCCACCTGGGTGGGCGGGCGCCGCTGGACCCTGCGCCTGGATGCCATCGAGGACGGGATTGATGTCGCCCTGCCCGAACACGATGCGGCCGATGCCTGGGCGCGCCTGGCCCGCCTGGAGCGGCAGGGGCGCCTGCTGGCCCGCCACATCGACCGGGTCGATCTGCGCCTGCCAGACCGC
>JANQGN010000458.1 GCA_028277295.1 Rhodospira sp. | reverse complement strand
TGCGTTCCCCGGTCCGGCGGAAAAAGAAGTGTGAATCCGATAGCCCCCTCGGCCGGGACCGGTCGGATCGCGTCGAACGCCGGGACCGGCGCGGTTTCTTCCCCTCCACGCCGTCGCCTCTTCTCGCCACGCGTGCATGAGGCCGGAAGCCACCAACGCGTGGCGATTGTCACAAGGCCACAGAAGATTTCTGGTTGAGTCGTTCCGGATGCGAGCTATAGGATTATATAGCTTCAGACGGCGCAGACGGGCGGCCTTGGTTCACAAAACGGTGAGAAATGAACGCCTTACCCGCAAAGGACCGCTCGTTATGAGCGTTTGACTCCCGTGTCGCGGACTCGTTCCCGTCGACACCTCAGCCAACGGAGGGCGAAGGGCCAGAACAAAACATCGCGGAAATAGAATACCTGGGTCCGCAACAACGTAGACCCTTACGCACTCGGGTCAACAGAATTACGGGGGGGAGGCTGCCATGAACGTGGATGCCCTTGTTCAACTGTCGAAAAACGCGGGGCAGTCTCTCAAGAACCTTTCGGAACGGGACGACGACGTCGGGCGCACCGTTCGGGACGTAACCGCCCGCGCCGTGTCCCAGACCGTGCGCGACATTCTCGGCAATGGCTCCCCGGAACTGCGCAAGGCCGCCGCCCGCATCGAGATCACGGCGGACGCGGCGGACGCCAACCAGGGCTTTACCGAAACGGCCCTCAAGGCTCTTCAAGCCCAGAACGTGTCCGACAGGGCGATCACCGAGGCCCGCGAGATCCTGGTCGGCAAACAGTCGACCCGGGGCGTCGAACTGCCCGCCCCCCCCACGCGGCAGCCACCCAAGACGAACGCCGATGTGATTCGGGGCACCGCGTCCTCTGCCCAGCTTCCCAGCGTGGAAAAGCTCGTCGAACTGGGCACCGGCGCGCGCATCGGGCTCAGCCTCGGCGTGAAACGCGAAACGGTTCAGAAGCTGGCGGACAGGGGCGTCGTCATCGGCCGGCCGGTCCCCGGCGGTGGCGCCCAACTGGTCGCCGACGGCGTGTTGAACCGGGGTGACGCCGCCGCCTTTGACACGGCGAACGCCGTCGCGCGACTCCTCGATGGCGACGCGATCGCGATCGAGCACCTGGCCGAGCGGGTCGGCGAGGTGAAGTCGTCCGCCGACCTGCTGAACGTCTCCGTTGATCAGTGGGCCGAGATCGGCCGCAAGCGCGGTGGCAGCGCCGTGCTGAAGGAAGACGCCTGGGCCACGCTGGTGGCCGCGCGGGTCGAGGCCGCTCACCCCGCCCAGGCCCTCGGCCGTCGCCTGCGACCCAACGGACAGCAGGTGAATGACGCCGCGCGCGTCGTGGCCGAGGCGGAACGCAAGCTGGACCGCCCGTTGTTCACCGAACGCAGCCTGGACGCCGTCGACCTGTCCGCCCTGGACGGGGCCGCCGAGACCGTGGTCAAGGCCCATGCCGAGGTCCGCCGCCTGGACGGACAGTTTCCGGGGCTTCGGGTGGCGGAAACGCTAGAGAACGGCGCCGGCACCCTGGCCCAGCGCGTGGCCGCCGTCAACCGGTTGACCAAGGGCGCGTCCACCTTCCTGACGCGCAATGAGACCTTCCTGTCCCTGGATCTGTCCTCCGGCAGTCAAGACCTGGAAAAGCTGGACTTCACGGGCGTCTCCGCCGACGACCGCCCGGCGGTGCTGGCCTTCGCGCGCGGCTACCAGCGGCTGTACACCGTGGCCGAAACGCCCGACCTGACGGCCAAGCTGGCGACCGCGGGCTACCGCTCGGCGCTGTCCATCGCCACGGACGGGCTGGATCATCTGGTCGCCGCCAAGGTCCTCACCGACGACGAGGCGCGGCACATCACCGCGCGGGTGGACGCCATCGCGCCGGGCGTGGTGGGGATGTTCGGCTCGATCCTCGACGGTCATCGCGACTGGTTCGACAACCTGCCCTTCGGCGCCAGTCCCACCGGCTTCCAGAAGGTCCTGAAGGACATTCCCGGCTACGATGACTTTTTCGGCTCTCAGGATTTCTGCGACTGCCAGCACTGCCGCTCGATCCTCGGCCCGGCGGCCTACTTCGTCGACCTGATGCGCTTCGTGGACGAACGCATCACCCAGCCCGCCTTCGGCGCCGCCAATGCCGACCACCCCCTCCATCTGAAGGTCCGGCGGCCGGACCTGTGGACACTGCCGCTGACCTGCGAGAACACCAACACGCTGATCCCCGTTCTGTTGATCGTCTGCGAGGTGGTC